>JAKPNC010000085.1 GCA_029548585.1 bacterium
ACTGCAGGCATATATACCTGCGGGCACACAGTGTACGATTTTGCCCACATAGGCAACTTCAGGGCATACGTTTTCGAGGACATGCTTCACAGGTTCCTGGAATACGCCGGCTACACCGTAAGAAGGGTTATGAACATTACCGACGTAGACGACAAGACCATCGCTGGCGCCATGAAGGAAGGCACCGATCTGAGAACATATACCGACAGATTCGTCGGGGCTTTCATCTCCGACATGGAGACCCTCAGGCTCAAGAAGCCTGATTTCATCCCGAGGGCCACGGAACATATAAAGGAGATGGAGGAGCTTGTTAAAACCCTCCTTGCAAAAGGGTACGCCTACGAAAAGGACGGAGACGTATATTTCAGCATTTCGAAGTTTCCCGCCTACGGACGGCTTTCCGGGGTCGACCTTGAAGGGATGAAACCCGGCGCCCGGGTTGCGGTGGACGAATACTCCAAAGAAGACGCGCGGGATTTCGCCCTGTGGAAAAAAGAGGATTCCGGCATCTACTGGGATACCGGCCTGGGCAGGGGAAGGCCCGGTTGGCACCTTGAATGCTCCGCAATGAGCATGAAATACCTCGGAGAAACTTTCGACATACACACGGGAGGGGAAGACAACATATTCCCTCACCACGAGAACGAGATAGCCCAGAGCGAGGCCGCAACGGGAAAAAAGTTCGTCAACTACTGGCTCCACTGCGCATACCTGCTGGTGAATAACGAGAAGATGTCAGTCCAGGGGCAACTTCTATACCCTTCGCGACCTGGTCGGCAGGGGATTCAACCCGGTAGCCATAAGGTACCTGCTGATGTCATCCCATTACAGGGACCACCTGAATTTCACGGAAAACTCCCTGAAACAGTCGGAGAATACCGTCAGGAATTACAACGCCTTCTACCAGTCCCTCGGGTTCTGCAGGGGGGATGCTGACAATAAAGCCATAAAGGAATATATACAGCAGGCAAGGGAAGGTTTCAGGAAAGAACTCGGGGACGATCTGAACATATCCGCCGCCATGGGGGCCGTTTTCGGATTCATAAAGAATGTCAACATAGAGATTTCATCAGGAAACATCGGAGCCTCAAACGCCCGTGAAGCAAAAAATTTCATCGAAGAGATAGACTTCGTTCTCCAGATCCTCGACTGGCAGGAGACCGAACTCCCCGCAGAAGACGCCCTCCTGGTACAGGAGAGAGAGAAGGCAAGAAGGGAGAAAGATTTCGAAAAGGCTGACAGGATAAGAGAAACCCTTTTGCGGAAAGGAATATCCCTTGAAGACACACCCTATGGAACGAGATGGAAGACCGGCTCAGGCCAGGCCGGCCGCTGAAGGAATAACCCTCGTCGAGGTACTGGTCGTAATCGCCATCATATGCATGCTGGCCGCCGCACTGATGCCGGTTTACAACAAGGCGCGGCTGCGGGCTCTTACCGTCAGCACCAAAACCATCATCCACTCCATTGAAGCCGCCTTTTCAATGTACACATCTGATTTCGGAGATTATCCCGCCCACTCGGGAAGCGACACATCCTTCCTGGTAGGACTCCTCCAGGGGCCGGTTGAAAGCAGCCTGTGGAAAGGACCTTACATGAGGTTCAGAGAAAAGGATCTTGACCCGGACAATAATATAGTCGACGCCTGGGGCTCCCCCCTTTACTATGGATATCCGCAGGAAGAGAAGGATAACGTGCCCTATCTGATAATATCTCCCGGCCCCGACAGGAAACAGGCCACCCCGGACGACATAGGAAACTGGTAAAAATGCTTACCTTAAAAAAGTGTCTTCTGCTGCAGACGATTCTGGTATTTTTTTCATCCTCCCTGCTCTTTTCACAGCCTGCCTCCCTGAAATTTTCGGGTTTTATCAACGACTACACGGGAACCCTCGATGAGGGAGAAAAAGAATCTCTGGAAAATCTCGTGCAGTCCATTGAGCGGGAAACCTCCTCCGAGATAGCCGTGGCGATAATAGACAGTCTCGGAGGCGACAGCATCGAAGATTACGCCAACGAGCTGTTTAACGGGTGGGGCATAGGGAAAAAATTGAAAAATAACGGGGTCCTCATGCTGGTCGTATTGAAGGAGAGGAATATAAGGATAGAAGTCGGCTACGGTTTAGAATCCGTACTTCCCGACGGACTTTGCGGCAGGATAATAAGGAACTCCATCTCCCCTGAGTTCAGGAAAGGCAATTTTTACGGTGGAATCCACGCCGGCATACAGGATATTTCAAGCGCTATACGGGGCAAGGATCCTTACCCGGACGCAGGCCTGGCAGGAAACAAAGGCAAAGGGGCCGCGGCCTTCTTTGCGGTGTGGCACATTTTCCTCATCTTTTTCTCCTACGGGCTCCTCCGCAAAGCCGGCATAATCTCATATGCCGCTCTCATAGCCATTCTTGCGATTTTCACTTTTTCCGCCAGGGGCATTCAAAAGGAGGAAGTCCTTCTCTTCTTCACGCTAATACCCTTTTTTTTCGTCTTCCTGATGGGGCTTCTGTCTCCCCTGATATTCGCCATAGTTGCATGGAGGCTGAAGAAAAAGTATAAAGGCGGCTGGAAATCCCGTATGCCGTCATACATGAAAAACATAATGGCCTATTCCGATTCGCGCGGAGGATTCCGGGGCGGTGGAGGAGGAAGCTTCGGTGGAGGGGGAAGCTTCGGTGGAGGCTCAAGCGGAGGAGGAGGAGCCAGCGGAAGCTGGTAAAAGGCAAAGGCAAAAAAATGGAAGAGGAAATACGTCGGAAAGTCTCGTTTTTCATCAAGAAACTGATAGAAACTTTCAACGGAAGGCTCCTGAGCGTAATAGCCTACGGAAGCAGCGCAGACGGCAGTTACGTGCCAGGGAAATCCGACATCAACCTGCTGGTCGTTGTCGGGGAACTGACATTCGAAGACATGCGCATTCTCAGAAAAACGGCCGTCAGAAATGCCGTTAAGAACGGCATCTCCCCTTTCTTCTTCACCCCGGAATTCATCAGGGGTTCTGCGGACACCTTCGCGGTGGAATGGAAGGAGATGAAAGAGAAACGCCTGGTTTTGTTCGGAAGTGATATAATAAAAGATATACAGGTGGAAAACAGGGACCTGCTCTTGCAGCTGGAAAGGGAAATAAAGCAGAATTACGTGAGATTTCAGCATGCCATGATATTTGACCCTGACATTTATTACGCCCTCGGAGAGTCTTTCAGAACCCTGAAGGTTTTTCTCCGAAACTCGTACAGGGCCATGGGAAAGAAGATTGAAAGGCCGCCGTACTTCAGCGAGCTCGAACGGATCCTTGACAGGAAACCCTTCTTCTGCAGGAAGGAAAAAACGGAAAGCCTGGCCCGGCAACACCTCGCTTTTCTCGGGGACCTCCTGCAGTCCTTTGACAAACCCGCCGGGACATGACAAAAGGAGACAGGAAGATGAAGAAATGGTATATCATACCGGCTCTGCTGGCATTGGCGGCAATAATCGTTTTTTCCCTCTTCAGGTCACATTACAACAGGCTGGTATACCTTAACCAGCAGGCGGAAGAATCGTGGGCGCAGGTCGACAACGTGCTCCAGAGAAGAAACGACCTCATTCCGAACCTCGTGGAAACCGTCAAGGGATACGCAAAACACGAAAAAGAAGTCTTCGTGGAGATAACCGAGGCCCGCAGCCGCTGGGCGGGAGCAAAAACCCTCCAGGAGAAGGAAGGGGCGGCAAACGATATTTCCGGGGCTCTCGGGAAACTGATGCTGGTGGTTGAAAACTATCCGCAACTGAAGGCAAACGAAAATTTCCTGTCGCTTCAGGACGAGCTTGCAGGGACCGAAAACAGGATCTCGGTGGAAAGGAAAAGGTACAACGGATCCGTGAGAGAATATAACACGGCCGCCCAAAGCTTTCCAACGATGATCTTTGCCCGCATCTTCGGCTTTGAAAAAGAGAAGGATTACTTCCAGGCCCAGGAAGAAAGCAGGACTGTCCCGCAAGTGACCTTTTAAAAAGCGGCCGGGAAGGGTAAAACATTAAATGCAGGATAAATTCCGGCAGATGAGCTGGAAGGAGGAACAAATGTCGAGAAGAATTATGTTGGTAGCCGCGGCGGTTGCAGCCTTTGCAGGACTTCTGCAGGCACAACCGGTCGCCGACCGGGCAGGATTCCTGAAGGGGATGCAGGAAAAACAAGCATCGATGAAGAATATCAGCGGAAGCTTCGAGATGGGAATCAGCATGATGGGCAGCGCCATGAAAATACCGGGCAAGTTCTGGCAGAAGGACGAGAAGATACGCATGGATATGGATATAAGGATGCCCGGCATGGAGACCTCCATGGAACAGATAATGATCATGGACGGGAAAAAGATGTTGCAGTACCAGAAGATGATGAATACCGTTATCACGGTAGACATGACAAAGATGCCAGAAGAAATCAGGAAAGCAATGAAGCAGTCTTCCCTGGTGGGAGGCAAGGATACTTTCTCCGGGATGGAAAAGATAGCAGACGAAGTGGAGATAGAAGAGACGTCCCGCAACGGAAAGAAATGCTTTCTTCTCACTCTCAATGATATCAGCAAGCTGAGCGGCATGACCCCCCTGGGGATGGCCAACCCAGGCCAGATGTTCAAGAAACTGCTTATCTGGATTGACCGGGAAACGCTCCTGCCGGCTCTGGTCCAAATCTTCGGGGAGTCCGAAACCCCTGGCATGTGGATAGAATTCAAGGATATTAAAACCTCGGATATCGGAGAAGATATCTTCAAGGCCGCATTTCCGGCGGACGCCAAACAGATTGACATGACGGACGCAGTCATGAAGATGTTCGAACATAAGAAATGAGAAAGTGCTGGCCGTTCACGGAGGCGGCAGGAAAGGATGGAAAAAAGCGAAAGAGAGATAGACATACTCATACGGGCGCGTTATCCCATCATCTTCGTTGCAACCTACGAAGAAGAGAGATTTTCCTCTTTTCTGGACAGGCTCAGCAAACAGCAGAATAAGAGACTGCTGGTCTGGTCCATTACTTCAGGGATGCAGAAATACGGAGAAACGGGTGTGGATGAATCCACCAGGGATCCGTTGGCGGCTCTCAACTGCGCGGAAAAAGAGACCGGCCCGGCTATCTTCCTTTTCAAGGATTTCCACCCTTACCTTTCCGACCCTTCCGTCGTGCGCAAGCTGAGGGACCTTTCGAGCAATCTGAAGAGCACTTACGAAACGCTGGTACTGGTTTCACCTGTCCTCACGGTTCCCCCGGAACTCGAAAAAGATGTCGCAATAGTGGATTACCAGCTGCCGGACAGGGAAGCGATAGGGAAACTCCTGGATACAATCATTAAAGCCGTTTCGTCAAGGGGGACAATAAAGCTCGATGCGCCGGCGGAGGTGAAGGAAAAGCTTGTCGATGCCGCTCTCGGATTAACCTTCAACGAGGCCGAAAACGCTTTTGCCCGGGCGATCATAACCGACAACGCGCTGGGCCCCAAGGACGTCGACAGGGTGCTCTCGGAAAAGAAACAGATTATCAGGAAGTCGGGCATCCTCGATTATTTTCACACGGAAGAGGATATAGGCAGCGTCGGAGGTCTCGACAACCTGAAAGCATGGCTGGAAAAGAGGGCGCTTGCCTTTACCCGGAAAGCGAAGGATTTCGGGTTGCCCGAGCCGAAGGGCATCCTCCTGGCAGGAGTCCAGGGTTGCGGGAAATCCCTGACGGCCAAGGCAGTTTCAAACCTCTGGCAGATACCTCTTCTCAGGTTCGACGTAGGACGGGTTTTTTCCGGAGTGGTGGGATCTTCGGAAGAAAACATGAGGAAGGCCATAAAGACGGCTGAATCGATCGCACCGGTCATTCTATGGGTTGACGAGATAGAAAAATCCCTTTCGGGAGTCCAGAGCTCATCCTTCTCAGATGCGGGAACGAGCGCCAGGGTCTTCGGAACCTTCATAACCTGGCTCCAGGAAAAAACAGCTCCTGTTTTCGTCATTGCGACGGCCAACAACATCGACCTGCTCCCTCCCGAACTACTGAGAAAGGGAAGGTTCGACGAAATTTTCTTCATTGACCTTCCGAACCAAAATGAAAGGATTGAAATCTTCAGGATACACCTTATGAAGAGAAAAAGAAAACCTGAGAATTTTGACCTTGAAGCTCTTGCTTCGGCCTCCGGGAATTTCAGCGGAGCCGAAATAGAACAAGCGGTCATTTCGGCCCTCTTTGACGCCTTCGTGGATAATAGGGATCTTCTAACGGGAGACGTGGAAAAAAGCATAAGGGCCACCGTCCCGCTTGCCACAACCATGAGCGACAAGGTCAGGAACCTCCGGCAGTGGGCGGAAACCCGGACAGTACCTGCAACGGCAAGGAGGATTGGGATTGCGGAGCAGGGGAGAAAACTCGAGTTCTGAGAACCCAGGGCCGCAATCTTTGGCGGCGCCATAATGGACAATAAAGACAGGTTCGGAAAGATAGAGAATGAAAGCATAACGGTCGGCATAACCAGGAAGGAAAAAAGGGAAAGCAGGTTTGACCGTCTGGAATACTCCGATGATGCCGGACAACCCGGTCCCGCACCTGCCGCAGATAAAAAGTATTTCCCCTGTTTCAGGTGCAACAGGAACAACCGGGCCGGCAGCCTTTACTGCATATACTGCGGCGAGATCTTCCCTGATGTTGCCGAGTCGACGGGAAGCGGCCTTGAGCCGTACGAGATAAGATGCCCACAGTGCGGGAAAACCGGAAACAGGAACCAGAAATCCTGCATATGGTGCGGACACGGTTTTGTTCCGACGGAAGAAAATATCCTGGCCCGTGGAACCCCGGTCGAGATAGAGATAAACGGCATAAGGTACAGGTCGACCGACAGGTACCTGCCCGGGTTTGTAAGGGAAGCCATGGTAAAAATGAAGAAAGGCGGCCTTTCACCCGCAGAAAAAGAAGAGATACTCAGGGAACTCAGGGCAAAACAGGCAGGGAGCAGGTTTGAGGTTCTCCTGTCGATAGAAAAAGGAAGGAATGCGGCCGCGGCGTACTCTCTCCTGGCAGCGGGAGGATTTATCACTTTCGGCGCAATGATACTTGCCGATCTGAAAAAGCCGGTTGCCGCACTTATTGTCGGCATCCCCGGATTCCTTATTATCTTGGCAGGAATGTTGATGCTTGCGATTTCCGGGAGAGAAAACGGACAAAATCCCATGGGATGACGGGGATGCACCAGGGGCGGTTGAACCGGCCTTTAATAAAGGAGAGGAAGATGAGCGCTCTGTGCGGCATCGAACTTGTGATAGAAAGCCTCATGATGCTAAGGAAAACCCTTGACGACCTTAAGATCCGTTATGCCCTGCTTGAAGAGATGGAAAAAAGCGAGAAAACGCTTTTCGAGATCCAGACAGGGGAAGGGAAAACAGAGCTTGCAGAAATAATTATTAACGACGGAAGCGGTACCAGGACAGGTTTTCAGAAACAGGCTGACGGGAGATACAGGATCATATCAACGGCTTCTTCAAGAGAAGAATCGAGGCAACAGAAAAAGCTCGCCGGCAGGATAAAGCGCAGGTACGCTTACAACAGGATCAGGGAAGAATTATCAAAGCAGGGGTACCTGGTCGTGGAAGAAGAGAAAGAAGGCGATGAAACCGTCAGGATACTGGCAAGAAGGTGGAGATAGAAGATTTATGCGCACGGAGATTTGCAGGCCAAAAGCCCGCCAGAAATCAGGAGAAGATGAACAAGAAAGAAGAACTGGAGATCTTCATATCGGAAGAGGGCGAGATAAAGGTGCGGGTCAGGGGCGCCAGGGGTGGTTCCTGCATGACGGTCCTTGAAAAATTCGCAGGCAAAGTCGGCAGGATCAGGGACGTGGTAAAAACCCCCGAGTTCTACCAGGAAGACGTAAGCACAACAGGAAAAATCAGGCAGGAAAGAAGACACGGGATGCAGGGGAAGAACTGAAGGATTCCTGCGAAAACACCGGCCTGATACAGAGTTCATGAACTTTTTTTTCAACCAGGGAGAAAAATGAAATACGATATCAGGATAGTCAACGCTAACATCATTGACGGGACAGGGAAAAAAGCTTTCGCCGGAGAAGTGGGAATAAAAGACGGATTCATAAGAAAGGTTGACAGGACGGTTTCTGGAGAAGCTGCGGCCGAGATAGATGCGAAAGGAGATGCGCTCTCCCCGGGGTTCATAGACCTCCACACCCATTGCGCCCAGGACATTTCGATCAACTACCTGCAGCAGGGCGTCACGACGGTACTCAGCGGAAACTGCGGATTCGGATATGGAAGGATCTCAACCAGGATCACGGACATAAAGGGCGAGGCACAAGACGGTAAAATCCCTGTCATGGGGCCAAACTTCGCCCTGCTTGCCGGACACAACACGATAAGAATGATGGTTATGAACAGGGATAACAGGGCGCCTACCCGGAGCGAAATGGAGAAGATGAAGAAAATTGTCAGGGAGCAGGTGAAAGAAGGCGCCTTTGGTTTTTCAACAGGGCTTTCATATGTTCCGGGTGCATACTCCAGGACGGAAGAGATTATCGAACTGACAAAAGAGCTAAGGGGTACGAAGGGGTTCTACTGCTCCCACATGCGCAACGAGGGCGCCGGAGTGGTGGAGTCTGTGGAAGAGATGCTTGAGATAGAAAAGGGAGCGCAGGCTCCCGTCCACATATCCCACCACAAGGTCTGCGGCATAAAGAACTGGGGAAAAAGCCGCAAAACCATATCATTGATAAAAAAGGCCCGCAAGGAAGGAATAGACATAACCCTCGACCAGTACCCTTACACGGCAAGTTGCGGCACAATACAGCTCCTGATGCCTACGTATGCCGGCGAGGGCGGCCCGGAAGAAATCAGGGCCAGGCTCCGGGACAGGAGAAAGGAGATCC
This sequence comes from bacterium, assembly GCA_029548585.1. Lineage (GTDB taxonomy): Bacteria > Ratteibacteria > UBA8468 > B48-G9 > JAFGKM01 > JALNXB01. The sequence continues at coordinate 8,883 of JAKPNC010000085.1, forward strand.
TTGAGGACGTCCTCGAAAAGCTGGACAATTATTACGGCAACGACCTTTCCAGGGTAGTTTTTGTGAACTGTCAGCCGCATCCATCCCTGTCCGGCAAGACCCTTGCCGATGCCGCAAAGCTTTACGGCAGGAAACCTGATGCCGTGGGAGGGGCGGAAACAGCCCTTGACATAATCCAGGCGAACCCGGTTCACGGCGCAACCATGATGGTCTCTCACAGCATGTCGGAAGAAGAGGTAGAATATATATTGAAGTACCCCGAAACATGTGTTGCATCAGACGGTTGGACCGTTCCCCTGAATTCCGGACATCCGCACCCGAGACTTTACGGCACGTTCCCGAGGGTAATCAGTTTCTATTCGAGGGAAAAGGGGATACTGCGGATCGAAGACGCCGTCAAAAGGATGACTCAACTGCCCGCCCTCAGGATGGGACTCACCGACAGGGGGGTAATAAAGGAAGATGCCCGGGCAGACATAGCGATATGGAACCCTGAAAAGATAAAAGACAAGGCAACCTACAAGAAGCCGCACCAGTATCCGACAGGCATTGATTATGTCATAGTAAACGGGCAGTTGACCCTGAAGAAAGGCAAGGCCACGGGAAATTATGCCGGTATGTTTCTTACCAGGAAGGACAGGTAAGAAGATCCTCAACGGATACTGAATTGGTACGTGGATGTGGAATTAAAGAAAAAAACTTTTGAGGTTACCATCTTTTTTCTTTGTCCGTCCATATCCAGGCTTCTCATTCTGAAATTCCGACACAAGGAATTTAATGTTAAAATTGTTTATAAATAAAGGTGTAGCAAGCTATTCATGACAAAATTATAAATTTGTATATTCTTTTTAGTCGAAGGTTCTATCCTTCGCGTAATGCAACGTCTCATTTTAGCGAACCTAAAGTACACCCTCTGAAGCTTCAGTGCAGGAGGGTTTGACCGCCGTAACCCTGGTAAAGAAGGGGGCGGTGGCTGCCGTTTTCAGATAAACAGGCATAATGCCTTTCTTATGTATGTTGAATTTCAGGCAAGGTTTGAAAACTTGCTTTTTTTGCTTTATTATGGTAAATTTAATAATTGTTTTGCTCTTTTGGGAAGATTTAAAATTTCAGGAGGTGTTACTTTATGGAAGAATTGCTTTTTTACGCGGAAACGAGAGAGGGAAAAGGCACAGGAGCCGCCAGGAAAACGAGGGCGGCAGGATTCATTCCGGGGATTCTCTACGGCGTGGGACACGATTCCTGCCAGATCAGGCTTGAAAAGAAAAGCACGGAAAAGATCATCAGGAAGCTTGAGTCTCATAACGTCATAGCATCCCTTGTCCTGAAAAAGGACGGGAACGAAGAGAAGATAAGGACTCTTCTCAAGGACGTGCAGATCCAGCCGGTGAAGGGAGACGTGATACATCTTGATTTCTACAGAATCAGGATGGACAAACCCATCAGGATGCAGGTTCCCATACACCTGGCAGGAACGGCTCCGGGCCTCGAGCAGGGCGGAATAATGGAGCATGATCTCAGGGAACTCGAGATCCAGGCACTGCCTGACAGGATGCCGGATAAAATCGAAATAGACGTATCCAACATGCAGATCGGGGATACCGTCCTGGTCAGGGACATAAGGATTGCCGAAGATGTGGAAATCATAGACGAGCCCGAAAAGACCATCATCTCCATGCTGGCTCCCAAGGTTGTGAAGGAAGAGGTTGAAGGAGAAGAAGCGACCGGAGAAGCTGAAACGGCGGTAAAAGAAGAAACGGCCGAACCGGAAGTAATCTCTCAGCAGAAAGCAGAGGAGAGACGCAAGGAGAAGGAGAAGGATAGCCAGAGCAAAAAATGAAGATCTTCATCGGTCTTGGCAATCCGGGACCCGAATACGAAGATACCAGGCACAACGTCGGGTTCAGGGTGATAGATGAGCTCAGGAAGAGACACGAACCCTTCGACGGCGTAAAAACCGAGTATTGCAGGGGATGGATGTCCAGGATGGCAGGAAAGGAAGTTCTGCTGGTCAAACCCAAGACCTTCATAAACCAGAGCGGCATTGCAGTGAAAAAACTTTTTGACAGGTACGGCGGCGACCTGGAGGATTACGTGATTATCCATGACGACCTCGACATAGAGGTCGGAAGGATAAAGATCATAAGCAAGAAAGGGCCCGGAGGACACAACGGAATCATATCCATAGTCAGCATTCTCGACAGCAGGGATTTCGTCCGGGTCAGGATAGGGATTGGCCGGGAGAAGGCAGGCAATTCCTACGTTGATTACGTTCTGGCGCCCTTCACCACGGAAGAAGCCCCGTGCGTGGAAAAATCCGTACGGACGGCGGCAAGCGCCTGCGAAGAGATGGTGAGGAGCAGTACGGCAAAAGCCATGAGCCTTTACAACTCTGAAAAAAGCAAGCCGGGAGACAGGTCAGAACGGCCCGGAGATTGAAGCAGTTTTTATGGAAAGAAAGCACGAAAAAGGTAAAAAGAACCCTCAGATAAGAGAAAACGGATCTCATCGCGGGGGTAAAGGAGAAAAAGAATGGAAGGAATGGGGATTCAGGTTTTTACTATAGTTAGCGCGCTCTTTGCCATTGCTTTCACTATTATCCTCACCAAGAGCATCATGAGGAAAAAGGAAGGCACACCCGAAATGGTGGAGATAGCCCAGGCGGTAAAGATCGGGGCAAAAGCCTACCTGGCAAGACAGTACAAAGGAGTCAGCATTTTCTTTGCCATCGTCTTTGTCCTGCTCCTGATCCTGGCAAAATTTAACTACATGAGCCTTTTTGTTCCCTTCGCTTTTATTTTCGGAGGTTTCTTTTCCGCGTTGAGCGGCTACATAGGCATGACAGTGGCAACAAACTCTTCTGCAAGAACCACTTCTGGGGCAAAGAATTCCCTGAACGAAGCCCTGAAGATAGCATTCTCGTCGGGCCTTGTAATGGGACTGACGGTCGTGGGACTCTCTCTCCTTTTCATCGGAGTGGGATATACGGCTGTCAGGTGGGTGGGAGCAATGAAGGGATTTGACATCAATTACGTTGCGTCAACCCTTGTCTGTTTCGGAATGGGAGCCAGCGCCCAGGCTCTTTTTGCAAGGGTCGGCGGAGGTATATTCACCAAGGGAGCGGACGTGGGAGCAGACCTCGTGGGAAAGGTTGAGGCAGGCATCCCCGAAGATGACCCGCGCAATCCCGCCGTCATTGCGGACAACGTGGGAGACAACGTTGGAGACATAGCGGGAATGGGAGCGGACCTTTACGAGTCTTACATAGGCTCGATCCTTGCCTCCATGGCACTCGCTGTAACCGCAGGGCTGGGATGGAAAGGCATCTCCCTTCCCCTGGCGATATCGGCCATAGGCATATTTGCCTCCATAATAGGTTCATTGCTTGTAAAGGTCAGGGATGACGCAACCCAGGCCAACCTCCTGATGGCTCTCAGGAAAGGAATGTGGGGAGCGGCAATAATAGTGATAGTGGCTTCCTATTTCGCAATAACCACAATCCTCGGCCCGGGCTACTCGAGACTCTTCGGCTCGGTTATATCCGGGGTAGTGGCAGGTATCCTCATAGGCTTCTTCACCGAATTATACACATCGGACAATTATGCGCCCACGAAAAACGTGGCAAAGTCAGCCCTGACAGGACATGCTACTGTCATTATAGAAGGACTTGCAACGGGCATGGCTTCCACAGCGATACCCGTGATGGTTATCGTGCTTGCATCCATAGCCGCATACTTCATCCCCGGCGGATCTTCCAATCCTTCGTTGGGTCTTTACGGGATTGGACTCGCCTCGGTGGGACTGCTAAGTACCCTGGGCATATCCCTGGCAACCGATTCCTACGGGCCGGTGGCGGACAACGCCGGAGGAAACGCCGAGATGACCCACCAGCCGCCGTTCGTAAGGCAGAGAACAGATGCGCTTGACTCTCTCGGGAACACCACGGCTGCAACCGGCAAAGGTTTCGCCATAGGTTCGGCCGCTCTTACGACCCTTGCGCTTATTGCCGCCTTCAAGGAGCAGGTTCTCATGCTGGGAGGAACGCTCGACCTGTCCGTCATGAACGTCAGACTTCTTTGCGGCCTCTTCATAGGGGCAATGTACCCGATGTTCTTCTCCTCCATGGCGATGAGAGCCGTCGGAAGGACCGCCCAGTCCATCGTTGAAGAGGTAAGAAGGCAGTTCAGGGAGATAAAGGGAATCATGGAAGGAAAAGCAAAGCCGGATTATGCCAGGGCAGTTGACATATGCGCCAGGTCAGCCCAGCAGGAGATCCTTCTGCCTTCGGCAATAACGATTATTCTTCCAGTGGCAACAGGCCTTTTCCTTGGAGTGGAAGCCCTGCTCGGACTGCTTATCGGCGCGCTGACAAGCGGATTCGTTCTTGCCATCATGATGGCGAACGCAGGGGCGTCATGGGATAACGCCAAGAAGCATATTGAATCAGGCAACTTCGGCGGAAAGGGAACCGACGCGCACAAGGCCGCGGTTACCGGAGACACGGTGGGAGATCCTTTCAAGGATACGGCAGGACCTTCTCTCAACATACTGATAAAACTGATGTCAGTCGTTGCGATAGTCTTCGCATCGTTTATTGTAAAGAACGCTCTCTTCAGGTAACAGGATATCCAATATCCAACAACTCTGTTACAGAAAGAAGAGGCTGCAGGAATAAAAGAAGGGCGGTTTGGCCTTAAAGGCAAACCGCCCGGTCTTCTTTCTCCTTCACAGGCCGGCAATCGGGACATGGCAAAGCGGGGTACGATATGAAACAGGACATATACGAACAATCCCTTGAACTTCACAGGAAATCGAGAGGCAAGCTCGAGATAAGATCGAAGGTGGCCCTTGCAGACAAGAACGACCTTTCTCTCGCGTACACCCCGGGAGTGGCCGAGCCTTGCAGGAAGATACAATCAGATAGAAAGCTGGTATACGAATACACGTCAAAAGGCAATACCGTGGCCGTGGTAACAGACGGCAGCGCTGTCCTGGGACTCGGAAACATAGGAGCAGAAGCGGCCATCCCCGTGATGGAGGGAAAATCCATATTGTTCAAGGAATTCGGCGGCGTCGACGCCTTTCCCATATGCATATCGAGCCAGGATACGGAAGATATCGTCAGGACTGTTTCCCTGATCTCCCCGGGCTTTGGAGGCATAAACCTTGAAGATATTTCTGCGCCAAGGTGTTTTGAGATAGAAAGAAGGCTCGTGGAAACCCTGCCCATACCCGTTTTCCACGATGACCAGCACGGGACCGCAGTGGTTGTCCTTGCCGCCCTTTTAAATGGCCTGAAAGTCGTTGAAAAAAATATCTCCAATGTCAGGATAGTAATAAACGGGGCAGGCGCGGCAGGCATTGCCATAGCGAGATTCCTGCATAACGCTGGAGCGGGCAGCATAACTCTCTGCGACACAAAAGGAATCATCTGCCGCGACAGAACGGAAAACATGAACTTTGCAAAGGAAGAGGTGATGAAATACCTCGCCCCTTCAAAAAGGGGATCCCTGTCGGATGCCATGAAAAACGCCGACATCTTCATAGGGGTATCCGGTCCCGATACGGTAAAGGAAGAGATGGTCAGGGAGATGAACGCCGGATCAATAGTGCTTGCCATGTCAAACCCCGTGCCCGAAATAATGCCGGAAAAGGCAAAAAAAGCGGGGGCGGCCGTTGTCGGCACAGGGAGAAGCGACATGCCTAACCAGATAAATAACCTTCTTGCTTTTCCCGGCATATTCAGGGGGGCGCTTGATGCAAATGCGAGAAAAATCACCGAGAAGATGAAACTTGCCGCAAGCAGGGCGATTTCATCACAGGTGCCGGAAAACAGGCTTAACAGCGACTTCATAATACCGTCGCCTCTCGACAGGGAAGTCGGAAGGGCCGTGGCAAGGGAAGTTGCCGCCGCCTGGCGGCAAGAAAATTGAGGGAGGGTTTCTTCTCACGTTATCCTCTCTTGTTATCCAGAATCCCGCCCCTCACTGGATCCTCCGCCTGAATGGAGATGGGAAAACGTATTCAATAATAGTCTTCTTCCCCATGTTCTCTGAGGGAATCGAGATAATTCTGCAGGATAATCTGGGCTGCAAGCCTGTCAATGACCTTCTTCCTCTTCTTCCTGCTCAGGTCGGCCTCTATTAGTATGGAATCGGCCTGCCTGGAGCTCAACCTTTCATCAAAAGGGATAAAGGGAAGGGAAATCGACTCTTTAAGCAGAGAGACGAAAGCCATCGACTTTTCAGTCTGGCCGCTCATGGATCCGTCCATCCTCAGGGGCAGGCCGTAAACGATACTCTCGACCCCGTATTTTTCAACGAGTCCGCGGATCTTGACGGCTTCGCTTCCATCCCTTTCGATATTGCCAATGCCCCTGGCAAAAGACTTGCCTTCATCGCTGACGGCAACCCCTATCCTCCGGTCTCCGATATCAAGGCAGAGTATCCTCATTTTTTAACGTTAAAATGTTATTCAGCCGACAAAACCTCTTTTGCCGGAAGCGAAAGCGCAACTTTTATCGCCCCGGACCCGGGTAGCTCCGGAAAAGCAGGACGAACTCTTTTTACGGGGATAAATCCCCCGAAGCCGATTCTATTGCCCTGGCAACCCGCAGAACCCTGGCTGTTTCTGCCACATCGTGCACCCTGAAGATGCATGCCCCGCGAAGATACGAAACAACCGCGCACGCAAGCGAAGCCCCGAGCCTCTGCTCAGCGGGCAGGCCGTCAAGAATCTTGCCTATGAATGATTTCCTCGAAGCCCCTACCATCACCGGCCTGCCGAACTTCCTGAAGGCTCCGATGCCGTTAAGTATCCGCAGGTTGTCTTCAAGCCGTTTGCCAAAACCAATGCCGGGGTCGATGGCAACCTTCCCGGGATCTATCCCGTTTTTTTCAAGGAATCCGAGAGATCTCTCGAAAAAGAGTGAGATCTCACTTTCCACATCCTCGTATGACGGGTCATCCTGCATGTCGGCCGGGGTGCCCTGCATATGCATTAACACATACCCGCAGCCCGAATCCCTGACTACTGAAAGAAGCCCTTTATCCATGGAAAAAGCCGAAATGTCGTTTATGATAGAGGCCCCCGCCTCCAGGGCTTTTTCTGCAACTGCCCCCTTGTAAGTGTCGCAGGAAAGAAGCGCCCCCGTTTTCCCGGCCAGGGCTTTTATAACGGGCGCCACCCTGCTTATCTCCTCGGCCGCCGATACACGCCGGCTTCCCGGCCTGGTAGACTCTCCTCCCACGTCTATGATGCCGGCGCCTTCATCGGCCATCCTGAGGCCCCTGTCAACCGCATCTTCGTAATCCAGGCTCTTCCTGCCGTCGTAGAAGGAGTCGGGGGTAACGTTGAGTATTCCTATTATGCAGAATGGAGATACGCCAAGATCTTTGCCGCCCTTGATCTTCCAGGAATATTCGGACATGTTATCTCTTCAGAGATCCCGTCCCGGAGGAACGTAATCGCTGCCCTCGAGGTTTGCCTTTGCCACGCGCAGGACATTGCCTCCTATGATCTTTCTTATATCATCGTCGCTGTAACCCCTCTGGACAAGGCCCACGGTCACCAGGGGCCAGTTGGTCCACGAAAGGGTAAGCCATGAATCCTCGACCTTCTTTTTGTCCCCCTTTGAAACGGGTTCGGGCCATAAGCTCTGCCATCCTTTCCTGCCTCTCGGATAATTCGGAATTTCAGGAAGCTTGAAACCGGCCGAAGGAGACCTTTGGATAGTCGCCGTTCTATCGGAGCCCACGGCTACATGATCGGGGCCGAATTTCCTTGCGGCATAATCTATGTGGTCTATGACAGCCTTAAGGTTGCAGTCCCCGCCGAGAAACGAGCCCACCCAGCATACCCCGACGTATCCTCCGGTATCGGCTATTGCCTTTATAACCTCGTCAGGTTTCATCCTGTAATGATTATTCAGGGCGGCGCATCCGGAATGGCTCGCAACCATGGGCTTTTCTGAAACCTTTGCGGCATCCAGACTTGTCTGCCATCCCGAGTGTGCGATATCCACTATGACTCCCGACCTGTTCATCTCCTTTACGACGGCCCTTCCAAAATCGCTCAGACCAGTGTCGGACTGCTCGCCGCAACCCGAGCCTATCATGTTGCTCCTATTGTACGTCATGTGCATCATCCTTATCCCCATCTGGAAAAAAAGATGTATGAAATCGAGCTCGCTCTCGAGAGACTCCCATCTTAGCACCAGGGGCACAGCGTTGGCGGACAGGTAAAGGGCATGCTTATTCTCCTTTTTAGCCTTTAGAATGTCCGAGGGAGACACTGCCCTTACCACAAAATCCTTCCCGAAATCGGTAACGAGGGTATGCCTGGCAAGCCTTCTCAGGATCCTCATGGGCTTCTGGTTTTCTTCCCCGGCGTTCTGGAATATGCACGTTACCCCGGAGGAATCGAAGATCTTCATGTAATCTTCCCACGCCTGCCTGTCGACAACATTCTTCACCTGCCCCATCTCCTCCACCAGGTCGCCTATCTCCCTGGCAGAAGCGCCTTCCCCGACCTTCTTCTTAATTATTTCGGCATTTTTCAGCCTCCACGCCTCGGATCCCTGCGGATAGATTCCAAGGGCGTACGAATCAAAGACAAGGGACTCCGAGTGCAGGGCCAACCCGTGTTCAAGCTCCTTCCTGGAAGGCTTCAGGGCATCAAGGCCGGCATCCCATTCCACCTGGTTTATCCTTTCCTCCATCTTTTTATCCCTCCCCCTTTGTTGCTGCATTCAAGTTTTTACCCGAACATCTTTTCAGCCTGGCGATTGCCGCATATTTCACTTCTTTTTAAGCAGAGTCTTCCTGTAATCCTCCGCCTCCATGTTTTCCAGCCCTTCGATCTCTTTAAGGCTGAGGTACTTTATTTTTCCAACCATGTTTCCGGCAAGAACAGACCTTGCGGTCTCCTCCAACAGCCAGCTTCTCGCAAAAGCCTCCTTAAGGGTTTCGCCCACGCATACAGAACCATGGTTTTTCATAAGCACAACGTTGCCCTTCCCAAGGCTCTTCACCACCCTTCGCCTCATCTCCTGGCTCCCGGGCTGCACATAATCTATGACCGGGACATCTCTGCCCAGGAGGGCCACGAAATCCGGGAAGAGAGGTTTGAGCCTTGCCCCGGCCGATACCATTCCCACTGCAAGAGGCGGATGGGTGTGGACTACGGCCTTAACGTCTTCCCTGGCAAGGTATATGCCCAGGTGCATGGATATCTCGCACGTAGGCCTCGCCTGCCCGTATATCCTGCCCGTTTCGAGGTGGACTTTCACCCATTCGTCGCTGCCTATCTCATCGAGGAAAAATCCGCTTGGGGAAAGGAATACATAATCCCCTTCCCTGGCGCTGATGTTTCCCCCGGGCCCTGCCGCGAGCCCTTTCTCGATAATCTTTTTCCCGTATATCGTCAGCTCTCTCCTGCATTCTTCCATGGAAGACTCTCCTTTAACTTTTTTCCAGCCTCGCGAATTTCCTCTTTCCGACCTTCAGCACCTGTCCGTCCCTTATCTTCAGCCTTGCGGAAGGATCAGCCACGATCTCGTCGTCCAGCTTTACAGCTTTCTGTATAACCAGCCTTCTTGCTTCCGACCTGGAAGGGGCAAGCCCGGCCGCGGATATGAGATCTATCACCAGTACCATCCCCTGCACGTCCTCAAGGCCGGGTTCAACCTTGAATCCGGGGATATCCGAGGGGGCCTGTTTTTCCCTGAAAACCCTGTCAAACTCGGTCTCGGCTTTCTCTCCGGCTTCAAGCCCGAAGTACTCCCCGACGATCTGCCTGGCCAGTTTTGATTTAGCCTTGCGGGGATCAGATGATATGTCTTCAAGGAAAACCGCCTCCCTTTCCCGGGTCAGGAGCCTGTAATATTCTTCCATGGCGGTGTCGGTTATTGACATAAGCCTGCCGAACATCTCCTCCGGCTGGGACTGGAGAGGAACGTGGTTGTTGTATGTCTTGCTCATCTTCATCCTGCCGTCGGTTCCAACGAGTATGGGCATGGTTATCACGGCCTGCTTCTCCTGGCCCATGGCCTCCTGCATGGTCCTTCCGGCGAGAAGGTTGAACTTCTGCTCTGTGGCGCCGATTTCCACGTCGGCCTGCAGGGCGCATGAATCGTAGCCCTGAAGAAGCGGGTAGAGGAATTCCTGCATGAAAATAGGCTTGCCTTCGCGGTACCTTTTGGAAAAATCGTCCCTTTCAAGAACCTGGGCTATGGTGAAGATGGAGGTAATCCTTATGAGATCAGAAAGGGAAAGCGGGGCAAGCCAGCTGGAATTGTAGACAAACTCTGTCTTTTCAAGATCGAGGATCTTGCCTGCCTGTTCCCTGTACCTGGAAAGGTTCCTCTTTATATCCTGGTCGGAGAGAATGGGCCTGGTCTCATTTCTTCCTGTGGGGTCTCCTATCCTGGCCGTGAAATCTCCTATCAGAAACAGCACCCGATGGCCCAAGTCCTGGAAATCCTTCAGTTTCTTGATGGGAACCGTGTGGCCCAGGTGTATATCGGGAGCCGTGGGATCTATGCCATACTTCACCCTGAGGGGAATTCCAGAGGAGAGAGACTTGTCTATCTTGGCCTTAAGTTCTTTCTCTTCAATGATTTCAACGGTGTTTCTCTTTATCGTTTCAAGCTGCCTGTCTGTCTCTTTCATAATCAGGATAGTTTAAACCCAACCTGTTTTTTAGTCAAAAAAAACGGGCTGCCTTCTCTTTGAAAAAGCAGCCCGTCTGCATTTCATTTCTATATCCTGCATCACCAGGTCAGTTTTTCAAGAGTCCTGTCCTGGTTCTGTATCCACCAGAAATCGCTACCTGCGACATCTCCGCTGTGCACGATGGTAGATTGCCGGAACCTATCCTTTGTAGCTGCCTCCACGTGGCCATCAAGGAACAGAAGGTTTATCATCCCGTTATGCCTGAAATGAGCCGTACCTCCATTTGACGCGGTAGTCGCCGTTCCCTGGGCCGTACCAAACCTCTGGTGAAGGTAATAAGTTCCTCCCGGACGATACTGGGCATCTGTTATGGGTACAGTGAGAGAATCCGCTATCCACCAGAACTCGCTCGGGGTATCTATGCCTCCCAGGAAACACCATCCGGAAGAACCCTGGTATACCGTGGGTCCGTACTGGGGCATAAGATATCCACTCCTCCATCCGTAATAGGCATCGGGTTTGGAGCCGGTATATGTGTACGGGAGAGCGTAAGGACAGCATATCACGCCCGTGTTAAGGTACCGCCTCAAATCCCCGTTTGCCCTCCAGCCCGCTGACAGGTTGGGATCGCAAGTGTTAAGCCTCATGGTTGTGTATCCTTCCCAGTCCTCGGCATACATAAGCAGCCCAAGACCGACCTGCTTGAGGTTATTCATGCACACTGTAGCCTTGGCCTTAGCCCTGGCCTTCGAAAGGGCCGGCAAGAGCATTGCCGCAAGTATGGCTATGATGGCTATGACAACCAGCAGTTCTATCAACGTGAATCCTCCGCCAGGGTTACAATTCCGGCGGACAAGTTTCTCGCTCTTTTTCATTTTTTCTCACCTGCCTTTGTTTGGAGCCCTTTTGTTTAAGGTCCCCGTTTTTCCTTTTCCAATCAGGAGATTCTTAATAAGTCGCGTTCAAATCCCTCAATGTGTAGGGATTTGCAGGCTTGCAGTTCGGAAACGGATCCTGTGGCAGCACCTTGAAAGTGTTACTTGCCTTGCTGACTGTGGAAACCCATTTCACGTGGCCTCCAACGTACAGGACATTAACGCCGTCCCAGGAATGGCTGGCGTACCTTGCAAGAAAGAGGTTCTGTGAAGCTGCCTGCCAACTGCGGGACGCCATGGTGTAGTGAGCCTTGTGATCAGCCATGATCGCAGTATCAGGATGGGTCTGAAGGCTTAATCCGTACGCGTAGGCATATGAACATGTCCCTATGCCGTAAGTGGTGGGACGCAACAGCCTTCCCTTGACCGCGGTATCAACCTTATCCTTTGAACTGGGACAGACAGCCTGTAGTCGGTGATATAGGCAGGCATTTCTAGTTCAGCGGAAGTTGGATCGGTCTGTCCGGTAATCAGAGCCAGGGACCTGTTTGTCTTTGAATCGACGCTCTGTCCGGCTCTCTCGTCAAGGATCGGGAAATACTGGTTCCAGTCCTGCGCATACATGTTGAGAGTGATTCCCAGTTGTTTGAGGTTAGTCATGCAGACTCCCCTCCTTGCTTTCTCTCTTGCCTTTGCAAGTGCGGGTAATAACATCGCCGCCAGTATGGCTATGATAGCTATGACCACCAGCAATTCTATAAGGGTAAATCCTTTTTTGTTTCTCATATTTTTCACCTCCTTTTTATTTTATTTGTTTTACGAGACAGAAGCCATGCTTATTAAATAAATTAATATATTTTATCATAAATTTGGAATCCTGTCAAAGCTGACTGCATCTGCAATGTAAGCCGTATGCCGGGATACCGGAAGTGGCCTTACTTTCAAAAAAAAAGAACCGGGATTGCAGCAGGGTCTCACGATTGATACCAGCTTCAGACCCTGTTATGGATCTTTTGCATTATCTCATGGCAGAAATTGATAAGATCTTTTCTGCGGAGTATAATCATGTTTGGAGAGGTCATATAAAATCATTTTCAGGAGGCATAAAACATGTCAGGAAGGGCTCTTCTCTTTGCTTTGATGCTAACGGTTTCTTGCAACCTTATCGAAGGAGGCGGCAAAATGACTGCAGAAAACATCAAGTGGTTGGGACATTCCAGCCTTAGGGTTGAGAAAGAAGGAAAGAATATATACGTGGACCCATGGAAGATAAAAGATTTCTCAAAGAAGGCTGACATTATACTGGTGACCCACTCCCACTACGACCACTGCAGTCCGGAGGACATATCCGGATTACTGAAAGAAACAACCGTGGTCGCAGGGCCTGCCGACGCCCTTCAGAAGATAAAGGCAACCTCAAAAAAGGAGGTCATGCCCGGAGATGCCATCGACTTTAATTGGGTCAGAATAGAGGCGGTCCCTGCATACAATACCGACAAGAAGTTCCACCCGAAGGGCAATAACTGGCTGGGTTTCGTCATGAGGTTCAAGGAGATGTCGGTATACTTGGCGGGGGATACCGATTTCATACCTGAGATGAAAGGGATAAAAGCCGACATAGCCATACTGCCCGTTGGCGGAACCTATACCATGGATGCCAGGCAGGCGGCAGAAGCGGCAAATGCCATCAGGCCGAAGATAGCCATACCCATACATTTCGGGGATATAGTCGGCTCCGAAAAGGACGGCCTGGTTTTCTCATCGATGGTGAAGGAAGCTGAAACCGCCATCCTGGAAATCTCAAGGTGACATGCCCTGACATGACCCGGTTTAAAAGGCAAACCTCGCATCCACGGCAACCGCTCCCCTGCCTTTCTCCATTACCATGAGCGGGTTAATATCCATCTCGGATATTTCAGGGAAATCCACACACATCCGGGAAACCCTGAGAAGAACGTCCGCTATGGCATCGATATCCCTTTCAGGTATATTCCTGAACCCTTTAAGCATGCGTACGGTCTTTATGGAGCCGATCATTTCCCTCGCATCGAGGTCGCTCAGGGGGACAACCCTGAAAGCCACATCCTTGAGAAGTTCGACGTATATGCCTCCAAGTCCGAACATGAGAAGGTGTCCAAACTGGGCATCCTTTTTGACCCCGACTATAACCTCAACTCCGCCCGAAACCATGGGTTGAACCTGCACTCCTTCTATCTTTGCGTCTTTCTTGTAAGCCTTTGCCGATTTGAGTATCTGCTCAAAAGCGGCCTCAGCTTCCTGGATGGTCTTGATTCCTACCTTAACACCCCCCGCTTCCGTCTTGTGCAGTATGTCCGGGGAAACAAGCTTCATGACAACGGGCATACCTGTTTTTTCCAGGACCTTGCGGCATTCACCCGCAGACTTTACCACGAAGGATTTGACCGTCTTTATGCCGTAACAATCGAGGATGGCCCGTCCTTCTATGTCCCCCATGGTCTCCCTCTTCTCGTTTCTTGCCGCAGATATTATCTTTCCCGCAGACTCCCTGTCAGCTTCAATGTCAACAATGCGTCCACTGCCTGACGAACACCACGTGTGGTACTGGTACATGCTCCTGATGGCAGATACCGCCCTCTCGGGAAAGAGGTAGTTGGGGATACCGTTTTTCATCAGAACTTTTATGCCCTCGTCCATCCGGTGGCCTCCCATGAAACATCCGAAGACAGGCTTATCGTATTTTTTGCATATCGAAGAAACTTTTTCGGCCGTCTCGGGTATCTGGGTTACAACCTGCGGGGTGAGAACCGAAAGAACGGCGTCAGTCTTCTTTTCATTCAGTATCTTTTCCATGGTAACGCCGTAAATATCTGCAAGGGCGTCTCCCAGGACATCCACGGGGTTATTGACGCTCGCGGATGAAGAAAGCACCCCCATAAGATCCTTTTTAGCCTCCGGGGATATTTCCGCCATGGAAAGTTTCATTGCTTCAACGGCGTCAACCGCCATGACACCCGGACCGCCGGCGTTTGTCACGATGGCTATCCTTTTTCCCTTTACGGGCGGCTGGTACGCAAAAGCTATGGCGCAGTCAAAAAGCTCCTGCACGGAGTTTGCCCTGATGACCCCTGCCTGGCTCAGGGCGGCATCGTAAGCCGCTTCGGAACCGGCAAGGCTCCCCGTATGGGACGAAACGGCCTTGCTGCCGGCAAGACTTCTGCCGGATTTTACCATGACGATAGGTTTCTTGAGGGATATCTTTCTTGCCGTTTCTATGAATCTCCTGCCGTCTTTGAGCCCTTCAAGATAGAGCAGGATGACATTCGTATCGGGATCGTCTCCGAATTCCTGTATGAGGTCGGTCTCCGAAACATCGGCCATGTTCCCGAAACTGACAAACTTGGAGAGTCCTATATTCTCCTTTACCGCCCAGTCCAGGACAGCCGTTCCCAGGGCCCCTGACTGTGTAATGAAAGAGATCTTGCCCCTGGGCGGCATCTCGAAAGCGAAAGAAGCGTTGAGATTGCTGACGGTATCTATAACACCAAGGCAGTTGGGGCCTACAAGCCTCATCCCGTAACTTTTTACTATCTCCTTGAGCTGTTCCTCCTTATCCTTGCCTTCCTTGCCGGCTTCCTTGAATCCGGCGCTTATGACTATCAGCCCCTTGACCCCCTTCTCGCCGCATCTTTTGGCTACATCGAGAACAAGGTTCGAGGGAATGACAATAAGAACCAGCTCGGGTGTTTCCGGAAGATCGCTTATGCTCTTGTATCCCTTCAGGCCGAGTATCGTGTCAGCCTTCGGATTGATAGGATAAAGGGCATGCTTATACCCGCCATCCACGAGATTCTTGAGGATCCTGTAACCCAGCTTGCCCGTATTGCTCGAAGCTCCAACGAGGGCCACCCCTTTTGGATTGAAGAACTGATTTAACATTTAAGACCCCTTTGCAATAATGCGGTTATAATGGAAATAAAGTGTTTTTTTATGATAAAAGGACTCTTCATTATAACCTTTAGGTATGCCAATGTCAAAATACGGGACCTTTTTTCAGACCGTCAGCCGACCGGGGGTTCCAATGCCCTGTTTTCCCACGGGAAGACACTTAAAGGTTATCCGCTGCAACCACAGTGCAGGCAGGGTGCGGCTGCGGTTCCATCCCCTGTCATACTGAATTTGATCGGGATCTCTCTTTTTCCTTATATCCCCGGGGTCATCCCTTGCCCTATCTCTCCCCGCCTGAAAGGGGAAGAGAGCTGTGGAAAATTCATGCTCAACTTGTGCAACAACTTATGATGACTCATATAAAAAGACGGAATCCCGGGAAGATGGACGGGAATGTCTCAATATGGTAACATTCCTGACATGACAGCCTCGCTTAACCTTAATGATAACAGGATTGGGAATATGAGAAAGAGGAATTGTTTGTCTCTTTTACCGTATCTCTTTTTTCTTTCCTTTACGGCGTCAAATATACTCGGGTTTTCTAATCTTAAAACGGTTGTCTCAAAAGAAGAAAAGATCCGCCAGAAAGACTCCTTCTCCTTTGCCGTCATTGGCGACAGCCAGCCGCGGGGGCTTTTCGGGCAGCCGGAAGCCTTCAGGAAGATCGTATCGGGGGTAAACGGTTCCGGGGCAGAGTTCGCGGTCCACCTGGGAGACAAGATAAAGGGGAGCGCCAGGGCGGATACGGTCATAAAACAGCACGAGGAATTCTTCAAGGTTGCAAAAGGGCTCAAGGTCAGGATGTACCATGCCGCCGGCAACCACGACATAAAGAAATCCAGGGAGAACGAATCAATCCATGAGAAGTTTTTCGGGCCTTTATATTATTCTTTTGCTCATAAAAGCGCTTTTTTCATCGTGCTCAATACCGAAGCTGTGGGAGACGAGGGAAGCATCGGGGAAAAACAGATGCCGTGGCTTGAGGGAGAGCTTGAAAAATCACGGAAATACAGGGACGTTTTCGTATTCATGCACAGGCCCCTCTACTCGGCGGTCTTTTCGGGAATGGACGGCATTCACTTCTCATCTCCCGGGCACAGAAACGGCCTGGCAGAACTTTTCAGCAGGTACGGTATAACCGCCCTTTTCTGCGGACATGAACACCTTTACAGGGCCAGCCGCCACAATGGACTGCTTCAGGTCATATCGGGAGGAGGCGGAGCCCCGTTCCATTTTTATCCCAAGGGAAATTTCCACCACTACATGCTCGTAAGAGTGGGAAAAGACACGGTTGATATAGAAGCTGTTCCCATCCAATAGTTTACTGCTTTCTGACCAGCACCCCCATGCTCTCGAGATGGGGGGTGTGGGGGAAGAAATCCGCGCAGTAGAGTTTTGCCAGCCTGTAGCCTTCTTCTTCCATATGCCTGACATCCCTGGCAAAGGCCGCAGGGTTGCAGGAAACGTATATCAGAGACGGGATCTTCAGAGAGAAGATGTTCTTCATCGCCTTGCCGGATATTCCCGCCCTCGGAGGATCCAGCACCAGGGTATCGTATTCCTCCAGGGAAGCTTTCTTGAAAATGTCTTCAACCGAGCTGTGCTGGAAGTTGCAGTTTGTGACGGAGTTGATCCTGCAGTTTTCCATGGCATTGGTTATGTTGGACTGCTCTATGTCTATTCCGCAGGCGGTTTCAACGGCGTCCGAAACGGATATTTCAATGGCCCCCGCACCGCAATAAAGGCCCAGGATCCGCCTTGAACCGAGCTCAGCAAGGTTTTCCCTTATGCGGGAATAAAGAAGCCCTGCCGCCCTGGTATTGGGCTGAAAGAAGGTAGAAAGGTGGACCCTGAATACCTTGCTGCCCATTTTCTCCTCTATCCACGGATTCCCCAAAAGGTGGTTCTTCTTCTCAAATGAAACAACGTCAGAAAGGCGGTCGTTTTCAACCCACCAAAGGCTCGCAACCTGGGTTTTCCCCCCGGCAAGCATATCCGCAAGGCGGGTAATGTCAAAAGAGGGACAGCTTTTTGTGACCAGTATCAGCATGAGTTCGCCGGTATTCTTTCCCTCCCTCATGACAAGATGCCGGAAGAAGCCCTCTCCCGTACGGGGATCGTAAGCTTTAAGGCCGGTCTCTTCCGCAAACTGCTTTACCAGCGGGAAGAGAGACCCTGCCGCTTCGCTGAATATCATGCAGCCATCCAGGGGCGCTATCCTGCTGCGGCTCTTGTTGAATGGCAGGCTCCTTTCTCTCAGTCCCAGGACGACCTTCCCCCTGTCATTGCCAAAGGCAAACTCCATCTTGTTCCTGTAATAGAAAATGTCAGGGGACGGAATTATCGGATGCCTTTCGATCCTTTCCCCGTCTATGCCGCCTATCTTCTTCAGGGTGGCCATCAGATACCTTTCCTTCAGTTCGGCCTGCTTTTCATAACAGGTATTCTGGAAAGAACATCCTCCGCATTTCCCGAAAGCCGGGCATGGAGGTTCGGTCCTGAAGGGAGATTGCTCGATAATGCGGGAAGTCTCCCCGTAAGAAAAATTTCCCGCGTCCTTTACAATTCTCATCTTTATCCTGTCGCCGTAAACGGCATTCTGGACAAAAACGACCTTGCCTTCAGCCCTTGCCACCGCCCAGTTGTTAGGAAAAGCTATATCTGAAACGGAGGCTTCTGTCTCCGGAAGACAAAACCTGTGGAGAAGCCTTTTCACCTTCTTTACAGGCAGGCCGACGACGTTATCGAAATCGCCTTCTATCTTTTCCACGAAAGAGGCTTTCCCGCTCTGTATGGCATATCCTCCGGCCTTGTCCTTGTAATCTTCCCCTGAAAGGTATTCTTCTATCTCAGGCTCTTCTATACGGTTGAAGGTTACATAGGTAAGATCGTAGTCGGTGAGCATCCTGTCGTCTTCCTTCCTGTAGACGGCTATGCCGGTGATAACCTTGTGCTTCTTTCCGGAGAGCGACCTGAGGATATCGCCTGCTTCCTTTCTGTCGGCCGGCTTGCCTATGATCCTTCCTTCGATGGAAACGACCGTATCGGAAGCAATGACGGTTGCAGAGGGATTCTTCTCGCCCACATTTTTCGCCTTCAGCGCCGAAGCCTGAACGGCGAAGAGGACAGGGTCATTCTCCCTTATGTCCTGTTCGTTGACATCCGGCTCCACGACACTGAAATCCTGTACGACCTTTTTCAAGAGCTCCCTGCGCCTGGGAGATGCGGAAGCAAGTATTATATTCATTTTATTTGTCCCTGGGGTTTTCTTAACTGACCGGTTACTGGTGTTGTGCGACGGTGATCTCCCCCGGCTTCAGGCTGTCCTTCATCGCAAGCAGCCTGTCTCTCTCTGTTTCGAAATCCTTCATCAGCGAAGCCGGAAGGGGATCGGAGGGAGGCATACTGAGAGCAAGAAAATTGACGAACTTTCCGTTCTTCTGCAGGCGGAAATCCAGGTGGGGACCCGTGGCAATTCCCGTTGAGCCCACGTATCCTATGACCTGCCCCTTCTGCACCCTGGCTCCCTGCCTTGTTCCTTTCGATATGCCCGAAAGGTGGCCATACCACGAATTGCAGGCATTCGGATGCTTTACCACAACCGTTACTCCAAGGCCGTCCTTTCTTCTTCCGGCAGCCGTCACGATCCCGTCGCCTATGGCTGAAACCGGTGTGCCCTGGGCCGCGGCGTAATCTATTCCCAGGTGAGGCCTGTGCCTTTTAAGTATGGGGTGAAACCGCCTTTGGGTATAGTAGGACGAAATCCTCCTGTAATTGAGCGGGGCCTTGAGGAAAAGAGCCTCAACGTTTATCCCCTGCTCGTCGTAGTATCCCTGTTTGCAACCCGATCCATCAAAATAAAAAGCGTAAAGGGTCTCCTGTCCCCTGGTATAGGAAGCCGCCGATATGCGCATATCCTTGAGCACATTGCCATCCCCGTCCATGTAGGACTCCCAGAGAACCCCGAATTCATCGTCTGCCTTGCAATCGGTGAAAAAATCCATCTTTGACGCAAATATCTCCGCAAACTGGATGATAAGCTCCGGGTTGACCCCTGCACCGGACATGCTTTCATACAGGGAGCTCGCTATTTTGCCGCGCACGCCCCTCATCATCCTTACGGCTTCTATACGGTTAGCAGAAGCTACGGGCATGCCGCTTTCCCCGTCAAGCGTGACCTCGTAGAAATCCATGGGACCGTCAAAATAGGCGAGCTTTTCGAAGTTTCCTTCCCTGTCAAAAGTCAATTCCCACCTGTCGCCCAGATTACAGCGCCGGACATCGAACACATCCTGGAGAGCGGTGGAGATGGAGTGGGCCTGATCGGGGCCGATGCCATTTTCCGACAGGATATCGCCCAGCACTTCTCCTTCCGAAATATGGCCACCGACAATATTGCCGGTCTTCCCATATCCCCGGGTTAACCTTCCATCGGATTTGATCCCGACAAGAAAAAACGGCACAAGTATAATTATGGCGAGGAAAAAAACGGCTATTATTTTCGTTCTCAGTCCCAAAAGCTAACCTCCCCTTTTACCCCCGGCGGCAGGGATCAATCTCTGCCGGCAAGAAGTACCGTTGCCAGGCAGGCGCAAGCCGCGCCCCCGCCTATCTCTCCCAGGCGCTCAAAGGTCTTGGCCTTAAGTCCTATCCTCGACCCGTCTATGCCCAGGAGGGCAGAGAGCCTTTCCCTTATGGATTCAAAAAAAGGCAGAAGCCGCGGTTCCTGGCAGATGACGATTACGTCGACATTTTCAATCCGGTGGTTCTCCGACCTCATCAAAGAGAGAGCTTTCTCTATTATCCTGGAACTGTCGAGCCCCTCGTTGCCAGGGTCTGTATCCGGAAAATAATACCCTATGTCAGGCTTGCCCAGCGCCCCCAGAACGCTATCCGCCAGGGAATGGAGAAGGACGTCCCCGTCGCTGTGGCCCAGGAGACCCTTTAAGCAAGGTATCTCCACGCCTCCGAGAATAAACTTCCTGCCTTCGGCAAACCTGTGAATGTCAAATCCTATGCCCGTCCTCATATTGATTTATTATAAGATAAATGATAATTAAAGACAAAAAATGTTAAAATTACCTCAACCGTATGTTACCTGCAGGAAAAACAAAAATAATGGTAAAAGAATCCGAAGTGCGCGGCATACTGAGGGATTTCGGAATAGACAATCCCGGGAAGATCTCTGAGGGAGGAGGAACCGCCTCTCCAAAGTATATTTTCACGTCCTCGGGGAAAAAGTATCTTTTGAAACAGAGGCGCAGGGAATTCTCACCCTTGCCGGTTGTTCTGTTTGACCACTCGGTGATAAAGCACCTGTCAAGAAACGGCCTGCCCGTAGCCATTCCTTCTTATTCGGCAAAAACAGGCTGCGAGCTCTTTGAATATATTGAAAACCTGGAAGACTTCACCCAGGGAAACAGGGAAGAGATGTCAGGCGCCGCTGAAATGCTCGGCCGTATGCACAGGATACTTCATGACTTTGTGCCGGAAGGAAGCAAAAACTGGCAGAGGGAATTTTTGCCTTCCGGGATAAAGGCGGAACTGCTGAAACATATCGAAGAGCAGCCGGGACTTTTTCATGGGAAAGAGACCGTCAGATTGGTAATGGAACTTCTTGACGGCCTTATTGAGAATTATTCCGTGAAAAATCTTACCCGCTCGATAGTTCACGGCGATTACACGAGCGCAAACGTAAAGTTCAAGGGCAATCTCGTGGGCGGCATATTCGATTTTGACTGGACGTCCTTACAGAATACGCTGTATGACATTTCGAGAGCGCTGGTATACTTCTGCTTTAAAAGAAAGAACGCCCTTGACGGGAAAAATATCTGGTCTCTCGTGCAGCCCTGTGAAATCGACATTGAGAACGTCAGGCAGTTCATGAAATCCTACAGGAGAGAATTCATTTTCACGCAGGCAGACGCAGAAGGGCTCCATTTTGCGCTTAAGGAGTTTTTCATAGGCGCCCGAGTCAGGGCGATGAGAAAAGTGCCTGACGCAGAAAAGATTAAGATGCTGGATGAGAAACTCGTAGAAATGGCAATAACCGTAGAAAAGGAGAAAAACTCTCTCGCCCAAGCCTGCGGGTAAAGGAAAACCCACTTCATCATAATTTCTTATGAAATTGTGGCTATGGCAGTTAATTCAAACGCATTAAATTTCTATTCGTTATCCCATCACGCTTTTGAAGAACAACGCAGGCTTACAGTAAATGTCCCGGGACTTTTGGGAATATCCAGACTGGCGATATAATTCCTGAGATTCCCCATACCCTTATCCAGGTATCCCACCTCAACAACAAAAACAATACACAGCAAAATCAAAATCCGCTTGAACAGCAGCCCGTACCGTATTCTCATATGCATATTCTCAATAAAGTCATTCTATCCAATCAGGATTTTCTCCTTCTATCAGATTTATTCCTTTGCCGATTTCAATGTTGTGAATATAAATGTAATCTTTCATATTAAAAGCATATTTGATATTTAAACCCACCGGAGCTTTATGTGTGCTCGCAAAATATTTATCGTCAGGAGACCAGCGAGGGGCATAACACCAATCATCACAAGAAACAACAGTTTTTGCTGATAATGCGGTAAAATCAAAAACTCTGATTTCTCCCCTTCTGGTGTCTTTTGTTAAAAAATAATTGTGCTGGAAAACAATCTTTCCATTTGGAAAAGCAGCCCCCCCAAAAGTTTTTGCAATCTTATTAGCAGGAACAGTGCTAACTGTATAAAAGAGAATACTTCCCAGTATCCCAATGCCTATACAAATTGTAAATATTCTCTTAATCATTGCCATTCTTCTTTTTCCCATCGTATGTTATCCTTCCCATTTTCCTTTATGTCTCAATCCTTCTTCATAGATTGAATAATTTTCTCCCTGACGTCAGATATTGAAGGACTCTGTAAGAATTCCGCAGGCAAATCTTTCTTTAAATAATGTTCCTGAAAATTTCGCAAGACCTTGTCAGCCTTTTCTGACAGTTTCGCATCCGTCCTAACGGTATTTAAAGTCCCTATAATTGATAACGATTGCTGATTCATCTTCTCGTATACTTCGCTCTTGTTCTCCATCCTTTCTATCCGTGGGAAAAATCCACTCCATACTTCCCAGAGAAATTGAATAATAATGGTTCTATTTTCTGCTGGATACTCTTGGTTTTTCACAAATTTTATGCCTACATCTATCGTACTTAGTTCTTGCTCCAATGCCATTCCACCTCTTTCTTTTGGTTCTTTTATGTAACCATCAATACCTTCTTTTTCCCATTTTTTAAAATTTTCAGGAATATTTTCTTTAAATTTGTTGAAGTATAGATAACTCTCCACAAATGAAAGAGGAGTATTTTTCCAGTCAGATAGCCCTCCATAGGCCAAAATCCAGCCAGCTGCTTCAGGCTCTCTCTTTGCAGCTTCAATCGCCAGAATATATACTTTTTCTGGACCTAAAGACTTCAAGTATTGTTTTAACTCTTCTTTATTAGAAACTTTCCTCTCGAGAATCTCTTTTGCCTCTCGGGAAAAATCAGTAGTCGTCTGTGCTTCTCCACGTACAAATTGGCCGATAGTCCCCAATAAAATTAGACATACTATGAACCTCACCATTTGCTCTGTTCCCCTTACGTTTCTTAAAGTTTCAAAAGAATTCCTGCTCAGTCTCACAAAAATTCCTTATTCAAACTATTTGCAATTCAAACTTCTGACAGTGATGGATATATCCGGACTGACCTTACCCCCAAAAACCGGCCATTGACAATTAGAGCATACTATAAAAAAATGGGTAAAGCAATGACAGAAGCAAACCAGATCAAGACTTGTATAAAGAAGGGATAATGTCACTCTTCTTTTCAGTTAATCTGTCACTTCCCGTATGGACGGCTGGCTAAGGTTGAAACAAGATCTTCTTACCATACCTGTCAATCCTTTTACAGGCTCTCCTGTTGGTGTATAATAATATGTCATGGGAGCCATTGAGCCGGAGAGGAGATGAAAAAGGAAGACATAGAGCTTTATTTTTACAGGAGCAGGGGGCCCGGAGGACAGAGAAAAAACAAGAAAGAGACCGCCGTGAAGGCGATCCACCTTCCCACGGGTATCGTATCCAGGGCGACGGAATACAGATCCCAGGCAAAGAACAGGGAACTTGCCCTTCAACGCCTGGCGGAAAAGGTGGAAGCCTCCAGGAAACCCCGCAAGAAAAGGATCCCAACCAAAAAACCCTTCTACGCAAGGGAAAAAGAGTTGAAAGAGAAGAAGATTCGTTCGGAGAGAAAAAACCTGAGAAAAAAGGTGGACCAGGAATAAGGAGAACGTGATGAAAAAGATCAAGATAGCCCCATCCATGCTTTCATCGGATTTCAGCCGCCTCGGGGAAGAAGTCCGGAAAATATCGGAAGCCGGCGCCGACATGATACATTTTGACGTTATGGACGGCCACTTCGTTCCAAACATAACCTTCGGACCCATGGTCATCGGTTCGGTAAGGAAATTTTCTTCCCTGGTATTCGACACGCACCTCATGATTTCGGATCCGGGCAAATACTGGAAGGCGTTTGCGGACACCGGCTCAGATATAATCGGAGTACATATAGAAACAGAAATGGACCATAAATCCATAATTAAGGATATACAGCAATATGGCAAAAAAGCCTGCATAGTTATCAACCCTCCGACAAACATTGAAAAGATCTACCCATTCCTGGAACAGGTTGAGCAGGTTCTCGTAATGAGCGTCAATCCGGGCTTCGGGGGGCAAAAATTCATGCCGGAAGCCCTTCCCAAAATAGAAAGCCTTGCCGGGATCAAGGCCAGGAAGAACCTCGGCTTCGAGATACAGGTTGACGGCGGCATAAACGAGGAGACGGCAAGGATATCAAAGGAAGCGGGTGCGGAGATACTTGTTGCGGGTTCATACATATTCAAAAACCCTGATTACAAAAAACCAATTGAGAGTCTGAGATGAAAAAAATCAGTTTCGGTGAACTCAGGAAAATTCTAACCTCGGCTTCCGCTGAAGAAAGAAATACGGAAAAATCGGTAAAATCCATAATAGAAAGGGTAAGGCGGGACGGAGATAAGGCCCTTATCCATTTCGCGCAGAAGTTTGACGGAATAAAACAAAAATCCATAAGAGTGGAAGGAACGGAAATAGAGAAGGCAGGAAAAAATCTTGACGTGAGAATCCTTGAAGCGGCAAAAGCTGCCGTAAAGAGGGTTGAAAAATATCATAAAAAGCAGCTTCCGCAGGGTTTCACAATGAAGGAAGAAGGGCTGACACTGGAATACAGGTTCGACCCCATTGAAAATGCCGGCATATACATACCCGCGGGGCAGTCGCCCCTGATGTCAACCCTTATCATGACGGCCGTTCCTGCCAAGGTTGCAGGAGTGAAAAACATATACGCGGCAAGTCCCCCTTCCTGCAACGGGAAAATCCATCCCCCGATACTCGGGTTACTCGGTTATCTCGGAATAAAGGACGTCTTTGCCATGGGGGGAGCGCAGGCAATGGCCGCCTTTGCCTGCGGGACGGAGACGGTGCCGCGGGTGGACGTTATAGCAGGACCGGGCAACAAATATGTCGACACCGCAAAAAGGCTTCTTTACGGCACTGTGGGAATAGACCTTCCCGCAGGACCCAGCGAAGTAGCAGTATTTGCAGAGTCGCCGGCAAATATGTCTTTTGTTGAAGCCGACCTGTTTGCCCAGGGAGAACATGCCGGTAGCAGGATTTTCCTGATAACAACTTCTGAAAAGCTCGGTAGTGAAGCAGAAAAGAGAATTAGAGCAGGCTTCTGGCTGCTCGCAAAAGACAGGAAAGAGGCCCTCGAAATAATAAATTACATAGCCCCCGAGCACCTCCAGCTCTCCTGCAGGAAACCTGAGGAAATGATCAAAAAAGCCGTTGCGGGCGCTGTCTTTGCGGGAGACTATTCCCCGGCAGCTCTCGGAGATTATTTCGCGGGACCCAGCCACGTGCTTCCCACAGGCAGAACGGCAAGGTTTGCCTCCGGCCTTTCTGTCTATACGTTTCTGAGAAGTTGCGCCGTTATAAAGGCGGAAAAGTCGTTTTACGCCAGAAACGGAAGGCTTATGGAAATCCTCGCGGAATCTGAAGGGCTTTCCCGACATTGCAAATCTCTCTCACTGAGGAAAAAGAAGAAACAATAGGCAATATTTTCAACTCAACCATGCAGCAAGGAGGATAGCGAATGCCCGGAAGAAAATTGTCTTTCTGTTGCCTCTTTTTCCTGTTGTTGACAAGCCTGACCCTTCTGGCAGGCAGTTTTGACCTTAAAGTCAACGACATATCCGGGTTTGACGCTCCGTGGCCCATGGTTGCCAGCCTTGCCTTCCCCGAAAGAGAAATCAAAGACCCGTCGTCAATCCGCATAATAAGCGGGAACAAAGAGATTCCTTCCCAGGTTGATGTAGCCGCCACATGGAGGGACGGCAGTATCCGCTGGGCACTGGCAGGTTTTAACG
>JAKPNC010000020.1 GCA_029548585.1 bacterium
GAAAGGCAGAGAGACGATCAGGACGTTCCGGCCATAAACCAGGAAGGGCGAGAGACCAACTCCCCCGCAAGAGAAAGGCCCCAAAGACCTTCCGGGGTGAATGAAAGGCAGAGAGACGATCAGGACGTTCCGGCCATGAACCAGGAAGAGCGAGAGACCAACTCCCCTGTAAGAGAGAGGCCTTCACAGTACAGGGATAGAAGAGAAAATTCAATTCCGCCTTCTTATAGACCTGACGAACCATCTATGAGAACGGATCCGCCCGCATCTTCCGACAGAAACCAGTATAGGAGATCTCCTGGAAGAGACAGGAATGAAATTGATAGACAGCGTGACACATCATCTCTCGATACCGGAAAGAACCAGCAAGCAAGATTGGTTCCATCAGGTTCCGCCGAAAAAAGGAAAGATCAGGCTCTTAACCTGCTTGAAAAAAGAGAAAACTCATCCCCGGGAAATAATAGCATCAAGGAAACAATAAGCGGTTTCTTGCGGGAAAAGATTCAGGAAAGCAAAAAAGGCCGGAGTTCGGGTGAAGACACAAGAATTTCACGCCTGAAAAAATAACCGGACAAGTCGGCAGAGGGTGAAAAGCAGGCTTCCTTTATCAAAAAGGGAGCTTGCTTTTTGCATTTCAGATCTTAATCCTGAAGGAAAGAATTCTGCAAATTTCCTGCATGACATTGCCATGATGGAGCACCCCCCGGGCAGGAACGTAGGGGTAACCGTCTTTTTTTTCAATGTGGGATTTATCCGGTTAACCCTTCATCCTTAAAGCTTGTAAAATCCCAAAGTTCCTTTGGGGTACTCCCCTTTGCTGAACCCTTAGTCTTTGCCTTCCATGAAGCTTTGTGCAAGGACTATTTTTTCATTTCCAAACTTTGTTTTTTAAAAGAACATCAGTTTTGTGAAACCCTGATAAATACAAGGTGTTCATTTTGGCGAATCCGAACCTTCCACGTACCGCGCGTTCAGCCCTCCTAACCTTCCCCGCTATTCTCCTTTACCCGCGGGTGAGAGAAATGGAACGTGAGAGAAACATTACGCCGGGAAAATCCATTATTTCGCTTCAATCGTTTCCTTCGTCAGAGCCGACGATCCTTTAAAATTACCGTCAAAAAGGAAAAGCGCCCTTGTGTTTGAGTCAATAGTAAAAGATTTTTTCTCCGCCTGAAAATCTTCTTTATACCTGACAATATCTGATATCCTCAGGTTGTCCATGGCTCCTTCAAAAGGCCCGAGTATTATATCTTCTCCCTTCTCTGAAAGTTTGATTTTCTGTTTGCCTGTCAGCTTATTCAATCCATACGTGATTGTTTTGAAAGGCTGTTTTTTTCCATTGAGAAAAATAGCAAGTTCTCCTTCCAGTTCATCAGCATTTTCTTTCAAATCCCAGGTAAAAGCTACATGCGTCCATTCACCGACACGGAAAAAATGTTCCGCCTGGAAGCCTGTTGTCGGATCTTTTTCTTCAGGCATAAGTAGTAACTGCAGGCAGCTGAAAGGGCCTGAAGTACCTTGCCTCATGTAAAAATGTGAAAATTTTAAACCTGATGCTTCCATGAAAGGAAAATCCTTGCTGCTGTAAGCAGCAACTGGCGTGTTGAGAACGGTATGGTCGGACTTAAACCAGAATTCTACGGTGCCTTTGCTGCCCGGGAAAAAGGTATATCCTCCTTGCGGTGCCTTTTCCCCTTTCAGGAATTTAAGCCTGGTATCTCCGGAAATCCTGACTGCCTTACCCTGCACGCCCTCAACGAAATTTAAAGGCTCCCTCGGCTTAAACAACACATTAGAAGCAGAGACAACAGGTTTCCCCGGCGTCTCTCCGGGAGCAGGAAGAAGCGAAGGAGAGCCGAAAGATACTATGGGCTCAAGATTCAGGAATCTATAAAAGCCGGCAGGAGAGTTGCCGCTAAAGTCGCGGAAATAGGGTACTATACTCCATGCGCCTGTTTTCCCCTCAACAGGTATAGAAAGCCTTCCTATGTTGGAATCTTTGCGTTCAAGAGCTATTGAACCGTCAGCCCTTTTTAAGATGGCGGGATATCCCATGAAAATATCGAGTTCCTTAAGTCCGGCGGGAACCATGAAAAACATCGGCCTTGCTTCCCCTGGACGGTTGTCTGCCAGAGAACCGCCGTGTCCTGTCCTGCTAATGCAAAAGAAACCATCAGGAGCAAAAAGCGCCGCTCTTTTTGATGTTGTATCAAGAAGAGTCCACGTAATATCTTCCACTCCAAACGAGAGAAGGTATAACCCCCTTTCTTTTTCTGCCGGCATATTTATATAGGCGTGGTAATAGATTTCCTGCCCCATCCTTTTTTCTGTTTCTATTTTTATTCCGTTTATTGGAGATAGCATTGGATACTTTTGATAAGGATATATTTCTATTTTTAAGTTCTTATTTTTTGTCTCAAAATATAAACTGAGTTTAGTATCTTTACCTTTTTCGTGGCTGAATAACAACATGCTGTCCGGGAATGCCCTCGGTTTCACCGCAATGGGGGTTATGGGTTCTCCGCTCCATCCTTCATCATTTATCAATTTCAGCACGGCTGGAAAACCTATGAAAGGGTTTTGGTATCCTGTCCATATACGGGAAGGCAGTGATTTCCAATTAAGAGGGTTTGGAGACCTATTGGATAATTCTTTTGACAGCGGATACTCGCGGGCGTACAAAAGGGCGTCGCTCAAGGCCTGTTCTGCAACGCTCCTCCATTTTTGCTCTCCGGTAATAAGGTAGGCAGCGTAGTATGTAAGAGCATCGAAGTTTTTATGGCACAAAGGGCCGCCTCTTCTTTCAAACCTGTATTTTTGGTCGATAAGCTTCAGCCACGCTTCTTTTACTTCTTCGTCCCCTGTTTCAAGGTAATATTCAAGCAGTACGTACGTATCTCCTTCATCTTTATATTCAGCAGAACCGTCGCCACGTCCTCTTAAACCGTTCTGGCTACTTATATCTATATTAAAATGAGCAAATTCGTGAGCTTTTTTACACATATCTTCATCCCAATCCAATATCGAAAGGGTAAGAAGCATTCCTAATGTGCTGACCAATGCTCTTGGAGCCTTTTCTATCGTTGCAACGTGTTCTTTTACCATTTTTATCAGGTCAAGAGATTGTTCGTCTCCTGTCAGATAGTATTGGTTGAGCCAGTGCCTTTTTTCACGGGATGCATCACTAAACGGAAGAGTTTTTCCAGCCCAGAAGAAGGGTAAACCTCCGCGAACTCCCATAATATCGACCCCCCTTTGTTTATTGGGAGAATTCCAGTGGGCTATACCGTAATCCCCTGTAAACCTGCCAAACTTGCAGCCGTATTCATAATACTCACGCTCCCCGCTTCTTGCATACATCAGAAATGGCACTTTTCTCAAACCATAGTCCATACCCCCTTTAAGCCGGGAGTCCCCAAGACCCGGCATTAAACGGCCTTTTACGTTAATGTACATAATATCAGGATAGCATCCCCAGGAAATAACACCTGTCATTGGGAAGGCCTTTGAGGCCAAAATCAACCTCTGCCAGTACTCTGATATTATATTTTCAATTTCGGGGAATTTTTCAGTATCTTTATGGTATGACGGCCACCCAAGAGCTTCTGACGAGCATATTTTTGCGGG
>JAKPNC010000087.1 GCA_029548585.1 bacterium
AAGAAAGTTGCTTACGGGGAGTTAAGGAAATATGTTACATTCCCCAGCCCTGTTTTGCCCGGGAAATAAG
Organism: bacterium; assembly: GCA_029548585.1. Taxonomy (GTDB): domain Bacteria; phylum Ratteibacteria; class UBA8468; order B48-G9; family JAFGKM01; genus JALNXB01. Next base: position 71 of record JAKPNC010000087.1, read on the forward strand.
AGAAGACGGGGAGACGAAATAAACATTCTTCTTCATGAAAAGACGCAAATATAAGAGGGATAGGCATCATAAGAAGAATGCAGAAACGTTCAGGAGGGAAAGCCATTTATTCTTCAAAGAAAAAAGCAGTGGTTACCACGGAACGGCCGACGGTGAAAAAGTGAAGGGCGAGGTCATGGACGTTGGTTCTTCCTTTCAGGGCGATAACCGGATTTTTCCGTTTCCAGAGCACTTCTATATCTCTGAAATGGAAATCCTGCTGTATCGTCTCAGGCAGTGACTTCCATACGGATTCTTTGAAGGAGAATGATATGGAGAGGAACAGATTTTTTGCTCCTGCAGGCATGGTTGACAGTTCTTTTTCCGTGAAAATCCTTTTGAGAAACCTGTTCCCGTATCTTTCTGCCGTCTTCCGGAATCTGTCGATGTCAACAATGTCAATGCCCGTGTACAATTCCATAATTCTTTCAGAAACCCCTCCTCCCTGCCCTCTCCCCTTTTCTCATTCTCCTTCTCCCCGAGGGGAGAAGGTTGGGATGAGGGGGAGAGGATTAAAGGTGAGGGGATTTGTTAATTTGTTTCTGTTGTATCAAAAACTCCATTTACCGTTAAACTGCGGAAGGTAATCCCTGAACGCTTCAAAGAAATCATCGGCTATTTTTGCCGCAATATCCGGGCTCGGTATCAGCGGGTCGTTGGCAAGCGCGCAGACGGCCATTTCTCTGTTGCCCGTCAATCCCGCTTCTGTTATCATCTCCTGATTGGGGATGTGCCTCATGATGTACTGGTCAAGCGGATGCGGAAGGTTTCCGACTGCAAGCGGATGTATGCCGTTCCCGTCAAGATAGGCAAGCGTTTCCACCACCGCTTCACGGGGCAGGTTGTCTATCTGCCCGGTGTTCGGCCTGTTCAAAGGAGTGACAACCGGCTCTCCCCGCCCTGAAAGCGCCGCTATAATCCTGTCAGCATGTTCGTGGGAGTGCTTAAGGAACAGCGGGGTTTTTCCTTCAAGCAGGTCCTTACACTTTCTGCCGCTGTTCTCACGGTCTCCGGTTCTTGCAAAGGTGTGCGCCCTTGCGCCGTCTTTAAAAAATCCCCATTTCCTTGCTTCCTCTTCCGTCCGAAGATAGTTGGAGAAAAACTCCGCTATGTGCGAATCTCCTGCCGCAGGCATATATCCGCACCTCTCAAACAGGTCAAATTTTACTTTCTGGCTCGGCGCCACGCCGCCTGCCCTTGCAAGTTCCTCATTGACAACCTGCGGCCCCAGCGGCTTAAAATGTTCCGGATCGCTGATATAGTTTTTCATGAGCGCCATGCCGTCTTGTCCCTTTGTGGTCATGCTAAGTATCCATATCAGGTGGTTGATGCCCGCCATGGAAAGCGTAATGTCTTTTTCCCAGTCAATGCCTAAAAAGTAGTCAACATGGAGCATAAAACCCTGCAGTTCATGGCAGATGCCCATTGAGCGCACCGGACTGGCTTTCTGCAGAGTTCTTGTGAGAACAGTCATG
>JAKPNC010000063.1 GCA_029548585.1 bacterium
AGCTAACCTGGAAGAGAATCGTTAACCCCAACGGTGCAAGGGGTGCAGGGGAAAGGATTTCCCCGGCGATTTCGGTTGGGAGGGGAAGATTAAGGGGAGAAGCCCTCCCCTTAAAGAGCGAAGCGAACCGTAGGGGTTCGACTCCCCACTTCGGCACAAAGATAAACATTCCGGTTTGCGGTTAGCCAACTTACAAGAGAATCGTTAACCCCAACGGTGCAAGGGGTGCAGGGGAAAGGATTTCCCCTGCGATTTCGGTTCTCTTTCTCCGGCTTCTGCCATATTTAAAAAGGATCTGACATGGATATGACAAACAGCTTCAAGTTTTCATGCAGTCCGGAAGTAATATACGGGGAAAATTCCGTTTTAAAGTTGCCTGAAACGGTAAAAAAGTTTAAAGGCAAAAGGCTTCTCATGGTAGTTGATCCGGGCTTTTCTGCCCAGGAGGCTTTCTCCAAGATTACCGGCCTTCTTGCAAATGAAAAAGTTGATTTCAGGGTCTTCGACAAGATTGCCGGAGAGCCTTCAACCTCTACGGGGGACGATTGCGCTTCTTTTGGCAGGAGCGAGGGCTGCGATATTGTATGCGGTATTGGCGGAGGCAGCGCCCTTGATACTGCGAAGGCCGCTTCCGTGCTCATAACCAACGGGGGCAGCGTAAGGGATTACCAGGGACTTGACAAGGTTCCGGGCCCCGGGCTTCCCAAAATAATGATTCCTACCACTGCGGGGACTGGCAGCGAGGTTACTTTTACCGCTGTTTTTATCAGGAAGGATGAAAAGAAGAAGGGCGGGATAAACAGCCCGTTTCTCTTCCCTGATGCGGCAATTCTTGACCCGTGCCTGACGGTCTCTCTTCCACCCGCCGTTACGGCTTCCACGGGTCTTGACGCTTTGTGCCATGCCGTTGAGAGCTTCCTTTCAAAGAAATCGACCTTCATGAGCAGGCCTGTCTCCCTTTATGCCATAAAACTCATATGGGATAACCTACCCGCTGCATGGGAGGACGGCAGCAATATCCAGGCAAGGTCATGCATGCTTTACGGCAGTTTCCTTGCGGGCATAGGTCTTGCCAATGCCGGGGTCACGGCGGTCCATTCCATTTCTTATCCTCTCGGCGGGGTGTACGGAGTGCCTCACGGCATAGGCAACGGTTTGCTGCTTCCTTACGTGCTCGGATTCGAGAAGGATGAAATTGCTCCCGATATAGCCATGGTATACGATTACGTGAACCGTGGAGTTTCCTCTTCCGACAGCGGATACAAGGCGGAAAGGTTCATAGAGGGCATAAGAGGTTTTCTTGAAAGGTTCTCCATCCCCGGGCTGAGGAAGTTTAACGTTGATCCTTCTTCTTTTCAGCAGCTCGCAAAGGATGCTCTCCAGGTGGCTGTTCCCATAGCCAATAATCCCGTTCCCGTCACCGAAAAGGATATTATTGATATTTATTCCAGGGCCTACTGAGGACTTCCGGCCTTTTTGAGATTTACGGCCGGTTTCAATATTATTCCGCCAAGCGGGGGAAGGGTAACCCTTGCAGAAAACGGCTGGGAGTGGAAGGGGATTGTTTCAGCCTTTACCATGTTAAGGTTTCCCTTGTTTCCGCCCCCGTAAAATGTCGAATCGCTGTTCATTATTTCCGAGTAGTCCGTTCTTGCAGGGACTCCGATCCTGTAATCGAAGCGCACCACGGGAGTGAAATTGAACGCGGCAACAAGAAAATCGTTCTTCTCCCTGCCCCTCCTGATGAAAGAAATAGCGCTCTTTTCGGAATCGGAGAAATCTATCCACTGGAAACCCTGCTGTTCAAAATCCGCCTCGTAAAGAGCTTTCTCTTCCATGTATATCATGTTCAGGTCGGAAACAAGTTTTTTTATCCCGGCGTGTTCGCTTTTCAGGAGAAGGTGCCAGTCAAGCTGGCCCTGGTGGTTCCATTCTTCAACTTGGCCGAATTCGTTTCCCATGAAGAGAAGTTTCTTTCCCGGGTAACAGTACATGTATGTCAGCAAAAGCCTGAGCCCTGCGAATTTCTGCCACTCGTCACCAGGCATTTTCGACATAAGGGACTTTTTTCCGTAGACGACCTCGTCGTGCGAGAACGGTAGAATGAAATTCTCAGAGTAGGCATAAAGCATGCCGAATGTAAGCATCTGGTGCCGGTACTTCCTGAACAGGGGATCGGCCGAGATATATCCAAGGGTATCGTGCATCCATCCCATGTTCCACTTGAACCTGAATCCGAGCCCCCCGGATTTTACCGGCCCGGTTACCATCGGCCATGATGTGGATTCCTCTGC
>JAKPNC010000081.1 GCA_029548585.1 bacterium
CGGACGAACCTCTAGTGTTCCAGTTATCCCGCCAGGGGTAATCGCTGGGTAGCTATGTTCGGAAGGGATAACCGCTGAAAGCATCTAAGTGGGAAGCCCCCCTCAAGATTAGGCATCCCTCTGCTATGAGAGTAGCAGACTGAAGACCCCATGCAGACTACATGGTTGATAGGCTCCGAGTGTAAGGCCCGTAAGGGTTTAAGCGTAGGAGTACTAATCGGTCGTGAGGCTTAACCATAAAATCAATTAAAAAAGGCAGGGAGTAAATCCCTGCCTTTTTTTTTATCCCGGACGACTTTTCCCAGGAATGGGTTTCCTGGTATTATCACCTGAATAACTTGAGCATTTTCTTTGCAGTCTCACGGGCCAGGGGCATATCCGGCAGGACGAGATTCGGCTCTCTTGAAAATGGAACCATCTCCACCGTGATTGGGCCTGAGTACCTGATTTTAAGGAGAGCTTTAATGATTGCCTTGAAGTCGAGATCACCCTCCATCAGGTTATCCCCGAAGCAGTGGAGTCCGCCTGCGCAATCTTTCCTCTTGAAGTTCTTGACGTGTACGGCCAGTATCCTTTTTCCAAGGATTTCAATCCAGTGTTGAGGAAATCCGTTTATGATGCAGTTGCCCGCGTCAAAGTAAGATCCCACGTACCTGCTTTTGAACTCGTCGATGAAGGATTTAAGGGACATTGGATCGGTCACAAAACCGTTCCAGACATTCTCTATCCCTATCTTCACGCCGGCATCACGTGCCGCGGGTATGACGCTGCCAACGCCTTCCAATGAATTTTCCCACACGGTTTTATATGGAACCACAGGCTGCTTGTTGTCCCACGGAACGAAGACAGAGCCCGGGACGACAAGGCATATTTTTGCCCCTACGAGAGAAGAGTCGTTGAAGTATCTCTTGCTGAACTCCACGGCTTTCTTTCTCCGGGCGGATGATGTTGAGGCAAGAGGCGTATGCATGTAAAAATCTGTGCCGCATGTTGCAATCTTTACGCCAAGGTCAGAGGAGATCTTCTTCAGTTCCCTGCATCTTTTTTCGGAGATCCCGGGGGCGAATTCCCCCGCTCCGTACGTAAGCTCAAGGCCGTCCAGTCCCATGCGCTTTATTTCACCGAGAGCTTTTTCCACGGGGGTTTCAGCATGGAAGCCTCCAATGGTCCAGTAATTCATCTGAAGCACGTTTTTCATGTCTGTCCTCCTTGTTTTCCATTATTTTAAACTACCCGGGAAAATGTTTCAAGGTTTTCAGGCCCGGGGATGGAATTTCCTGTAAACCTTCTGGATCTGCCTCTTATCCACGTGGGTATATATTTCGGTCGTTGCAAGGGTCTTGTGGCCGAGGAGTTCCTGCACGATACGCAGGTCTACTCCCGCCTGCAAAAGATGCGTTGCAAATGAGTGCCTGTATGTGTGGGGAGTCACGTTCTTGTCTGTAACGTTGATTTTCTTTACCATCTTCCAGACACTCTGCCTTGAGAGCCTCTTTCCGCTCCTGTTTATGAAGAGGTAACCGGAGTCAGTCGATCCTGCATATTCGTTTCTCTTTTGGATATATTTCCTGAGGGCTTCAATAGAATTCCTGTTAAGGAAAGCTATTCTCTCCCTGTTGCCCTTGCCCTTTATCCTGATAGTTTCATTTTCAAAGGATATATCTTCCATCCTTATGCCCGTTGCCTCGGAGACCCTGAGGCCCGACCCGTAAAGGAGTTCTATTATTGCGAAATCCCTGTATGCCCTATTTGTTTCAGACGGAGATTCCAGTACCCGGGATATCTCGCCTTCCGTAAGAATCTCAGGCAGAGGTCTCTCTGTTTTCGGTGACTCTATGGGAAGGGGGGAATTCCTGATGATTCCGTGTCCGAGCATGAACCTGTAAAAGCTCCTCAGGCATGAAAGGTTCCTGACTATGCTGGAGGGAGACAGGTTCATCTTTTTCAGGTAAAGAATGAAGAAGGTTATGGCTTCACCGTCAATCCGGTTAAGCCTGTATCCCTTTTCATCCATGAAGAGCATGAATTTTCCGAGGTCCTTCCTGTATGCCCCGATGGTATTTCCTGAAAGGTTCCTCTCGACCCTGAGGTGCTGGAGAAAAAAATCAAGATGTTCCCTGGCTTTTTCGTTCCCTGGCATCTCTTAACCTCTCTCCGGGAAACCATCGTTCCCTCTTGTCATATCCTCAAGCTCCTTTTCTCCCAAAATCCTGACTTGAAGCTTTTTTGCCTTTTCGAGCTTGGAGCCCGGATCCCTGCCGGAAACAAGGAAATCCGTGCCGGCTGACAACGATCCTGAAACCCTGCCGCCATTTTTTAATATGAGTTCTGTCACTCCTGCCCTCGTGTAATTTTCAAGCGTGCCCGTTATGACAAAGCTTAATCCTTCAAGTGACCTGACGCCCTTTTTGACTTCAGCTTCTCCGGTTGTCTTCACGCCGGCTTTTTCCAGTTTTTTGATAACCGACATGTTTTTTTCGATGCTGAAAAAAGATTTTATGCTTTCGGCCGCGACAGGTCCAATTTCGTATATGGATGAGATGGTTTCCATGTCGGCGGCCGAGAGGGATTCGAGGGAACCGAACTTTTCGGCGAGGATTTCGCTTGTTCTGCTTCCCACATGCCTTATACCAAGGCCGAAGATGAGGCGGGAGAGGGGCCTGTTCCTGCTTTTTATTATAGATTCAATGAGGTTGGATGCTGATTTTTCGGCCATGCCTTCAATCCCGGCAAGCTTATCTTTATGAAGGTAGTATATGTCCCCGTAATCAGAAAGCATCCCCATGTCAACGAGCAGAGAGACCCATTTTTCTCCGAGTCCTTCTATGTCCATTGCGTTTCTCGAGGAGAAGTGTATGATCCTTTCCTTTACCTGGGCGGGACAGCTTATGTTGGGGCACCTTACGGCCACTTCTCCGTCGTATTTTTTCACCTTGCTGCCGCATACGGGACATTCTGCCGGAGAGATTATCTCTTTCTCGCTTCCGTCCCTGTATTCCGGGATGTTCTTGACTACCTTGGGAATCACTTCTCCACCTTTTTCTATGAGGACCCTGTCTCCCACTTTAAGGGAAAGCCGGCTGATTTCTTCAAAATTGTGCAAGGTAGCCCTTGAAACGGTTGTCCCTCCGAGTTCCACCGGATCAAGCATGGCAACGGGGGTCAGTATACCGGTTCTTCCAACCTGCACCTTCACTTCAAGAAGTTTCGTCGTGGCCTGCTCCGAAGGAAACTTGTAGGCAACCGTCCATCTCGGGGCCCTGTTTGTAGAACCAAGCTTGTTTCTGAGTTCAAGGGAGTTGACCTTTACGACAAGTCCGTCGATATTGTAAGGAAGACTGCTTTTTCCGGTTCTCCAACTGTCGCAGAAAGAGACAACCTCGGAAATGTTCCGGGCGACGGCATTGTGGGGGTTTACGGGAAGTCCCGCCTCTTTCATGAACTTCAACGCTTCCCAGTGGGTCCGGCAGGTCTCTTCACCGAGGTACTGGTAGACGAATACCTGGAGGTTCCTGGAAGATACAGTGGCGGAGTCGAGGTTTTTCAGGGAACCTGCGGTTGCGTTTCTCGGGTTGGCAAAAAGAGGTAGTCCGTTCTTCTTCCTTTCTGCGTTGAGCCTGACGAAATCGTCTTTCCTCATGTATATTTCACCCCGTACTTCAATGGGCTTTTTGTAACCTATGACAAGGGGAAGGGTTCTTATGGTCTTTATATTCACCGTTATATCGTCACCCCTGCGGCCGTCCCCGCGGCTGGCTCCCCTTTCGAGCAGGCCGTTATTGTAGGATACCGATACTGCCACGCCGTCGTATTTCAGCTCTACGACGTATTCTATCCCGCCTGATATGCCGGCCGCTTTTTTTATCCTTTCATCGAAGGCAAAGAGTTCTTCCTTCGAATAAGTGTTATCTATGCTTAGCATGGGTATGGCATGATCGACAGATTTGAACCCGTCCAGAGGTTCGCCTCCCACCTTCCTGATAGGGGAGTCTTTCCTTCTGTGCCCGGGGTATGCGGCTTCAAGTTCTGCAAGCTCGCTGAAAAGCAGGTCATATTCCCGGTCTGTTATCACCGGGTTATTTTCCACGTAGTACATCAGATTGTGGAAATTGATCAGGTCAACCAGTTCATCCATTCTTTTTTTAATTCCTTCTTTCATTTCATATCCTCCGGTATGATTATATCAGTTTTGGCGGACAATGAGAAGAAAAAAACTTGAGAATGTGCCGGATATATCCGTGGATGGCACGGGCAGGGGATGAATGATGCATTTCCGCAATGAACCTGCGGGCAATACATTTTATGGAAAATATGGCGGACTTGTATTATAATAACATTATAATTGAGGGAAAGTGCGGACAATGGAAAAGCTCAGAGTTAAAACCGGATCAAGAAACGAGATGGTTGATATTACAGACAAAGTGTCTCTCATGGTCAAAAAGATGGGTATCATGGACGGGATACTCCACCTGTTTGTACCGCATACCACCTGCGGTCTGGCTGTGAATGAAAATGCCGATCCTTCCGTTAAGGCAGATATCTCCGGAAAGCTTTGCGGCCTCGTCCCTGAAGCAGGAGGCTATAACCATTTTGAAGGGAATTCCGATTCTCATATCAAGGCTGCCCTTACGGGCAGTTGCCTTTCGTTGTTCGTGGAAGAAGGCGTACTGCTCCTGGGAAGATGGCAGGGGATCTTTTTATGCGAGTTCGACGGACCCAGGGAAAGGGAGGTCTGGCTTAAGAGTGTCAGGCAGGGAGACAAACCTTTTTGAAGTTCAAGGGATTTTCAACTTTTTGTTAAGGCTCATTACATAACGATGGGAGGTCTCATGTATGCATGCAAGATATCTCTTCTGGCAGCAATTCTGGCTTTAAGCCTTTCAGCGGAAGAAAAGGTCAAAGGCGAATCTCTCAAGGCCGTGATAGAGACAAGCAAGGGTAACATAACATGCGTTCTCTACAGGGACGAGGCCCCTAAGACCGTGGCCAATTTCATGGGATTGGCAGAAGGCACAAAGGAGTGGACGGATCCCGCCACCGGCAAGAAGGTAAAGAAGCCTCTTTATGCAGGCACGGTGTTTCACAGGGTTATACCCGGATTCATGGTCCAGGGAGGAGACCCCCTGGGCATGGGTATCGGGGGTCCCGGGTATTCCTTCGAAGACGAGTTCTCCACGAAATATAAATTTGACAGGCCGGGGCGCCTTGCAATGGCTAACAGCGGTCCGAATACAAACGGTTCGCAGTTTTTCATCACCGTGGCCGAAACTCCCTGGCTTAATAACAGGCATACCATCTTCGGACAGGTAACGGAAGGGCAGGCCGTCGTTGAAGCCATATCCAAAGTGAAGAGAGACCAGAGGGACAAGCCCCTTGAACCTGTGGTCATAAAGAAGATCACGATTCTCAGGTAGTATTCAGAAAGAGGAATGCCCCAATGAGTTCCGAGAAAAAATCCATATGGTGGTTTATCGTTTCAAGCCTTATCTTTTCCGTGATGTCTATACTGATAAAGTATGCATCTTACATAGATTCTTTCAAGACCACCATGTTCAGGTTTGCCATAGGAATGGCCATCCTCGGGACACTTGCCATTCTCGGCAGGATAAAGCTCGATTTCAGCAAGCCGATGCTCCTGGTTTTCAGGGGGATCTGCGGTGGTATTGCCGTTTACCTGTACTTCTGGTCCATCAGTGAAATAGGCCTGGCAAGGGGGACAATCATAAGTCATACCTCCACGGTATTTTCGACCGTCTTCAGCATAATCTTTCTCAAGGAGAAGATGACATTCATCAGGGCCTTCTTCATTGGGCTTGCGGTCGTGGGACTTTACATTATGATGGGCGGGAAGGAGACAGGGTTCAATATCAACCTGGCAAAGGATCTGCTCTCATTAACGGGAGCAGCCATTGCCGGGATTGCCAACGTTATAATTAAGAAGGCCAGGGAAACCGAGTCTGCATACAGCGTCTTTTTTTCACAGTGCGTAATAGGTTTCTGGATAGTCCTTATACCGGCAAACCTTGTACCCGTGAGGATGGGCATCGGCGGAGGCCTTATACTTTTGTCGATTGGCATAACCGCTGCAGCCGGTCAGCTGATGATGACTTACGCATACAAGTTCACCACTGTTACAACCGGATCTCTCATCTCAATGCTTACGCCCGTTTTTAACATGCTTATAGGCATAACCCTTTTCAGGGAGGTTTTGACGGCTGGAGGATTTACGGGCATGCTTATCGTCCTTGTTTCATGCTACATGGTGATAATGTCGGAGGACTATACAAAGAAAATGCTTGGCTTTTTTAAGGGCAGGGATAATTCAGGAAAATAGAAACAAAGATAGTCTCAGGGGAGGAGATGATGGGCAAACTTGCAGTAACAGGGGGCAAAAAAGCGGTTTCGAAAGAAATTGAAAAAGATCCCGTTTATGGTGAAATGGTCAATGAGGAAGTGGAGTCGTTAAGCAGGCTTATAAAGGCAAGAAAGATATCGAAGTCAAACACTGTTCTTGATTTTGAAAAAGAATGGGCTGACCACCTTGGAGTCAAGTATTCGCTGGCCCAGTGCAACGGTACATCCACCCTTCATGCCGCCTATTTCGGGGTAGTTAAAGAAACGGGCGATGAGATTATAGCGCCCGTGCATACCCATCTTTCCGCAGCTTCCATTATCACGGCAGGGGGCATTCCCGTTTTCTGCGACATAGATCCCCTTACGTTAAATATAGACCCGGAGCTTATAGAGGAAAAAATAACAGGAAGAACAAGGGCGATAAGCGTTACGCACTGCTACGGACATCCTGCCGATATGGACAGGATAAAAGATGTTGCGGGGAAACATAATCTCGCAGTAATCGAAGACTGTTCTCATGCCCATGGAACAGAATATAAAGGGAAAAAGGTTGGTTCTGTCGGGGATATAGGATGTTTCAGTCTCCAGGGGCAGAAGCTTATGACTGGAGGCGAAGCAGGAATTTTATCCACAGGCAGCCTGGAATACTACGAAAGGGCGATATTCCTGGGTCATTTTGAAAGGGTGAATTCTCTCAGTTTGCCGGAATACCGGCCGTATGCGGGAAGAGAGGATACCCCTGTAATGAACGTTTCTTTCAAGTACAGGGCGCATCCTTTGGCCATAGAAATGGCGAGGGTTGAAAAGAAATACATGGAGCACCGCAATTCCCTGCAGATGAAAAACTGTAATTACATAAGTAAAGGGCTTGAAAAGATAGAAGGTTTCGACGGTCCGTTTATTGCGCCGTATGCGACAAAAGTGGCGTGGCTTGAATATCTTGTCCGTTTTTACCCGGAAGATTTCCGCGGAATAAGCAGGAAGAGAGTTATTGAAGCCCTCCAGGCAGAAGGCGTGGAAGCTTCTCCCGGACGTGCGGGTTACCTTCCGCTTGTAAGGCAGCCGCTTCTCCATGCTAAGGTTCCATCTCCATGCAGTCCTTTGTGGGATCACTACCTGAAGGAGTCCGGTAGGTTTTCAAACTGGACTTTTCCTGCAGCGGACAGGTCTCTTGATGAACGAATCGGCATCAATAACTTCAGAGACAGGCTTTTTGACGAGGAATATCTCCAGCAGGTAATAGAGGCGTTCAGCAAGATTTCGATATACAGGAAGGAGCTGATGTAACAAATAGTGTTTCTTGTGGAAAGGGAGGCAACAATGGCAGGAACCATGATATTTGACAGCTGGACGATGTACGGCCCGGGTCCTGGAAGGGATCCCGACGAAAAGTGGAAGCTCGAACAGCTTGTTGATGACATGGATTTTTACGGCATAACCGGCGCGCTTGTAAGACATGAACAGGGATATTATTACGACCCCATGTTTGTAAACAGAATGCTTGTAAAAGAAATATCCGCTTACAGGAAACGCCTGTTTCCATGCTGGCTTGTCATGCCTCACCAGGCAGGAGATTTCCCGGAACCGAAAGAACTTCAGAAGATGATGGAGGGAGAGGATATAAGGGCGGTATGGATGGTTCCTGAGAAACAGGGATACCCGGTTCACAGGGATGTTCTCGGCCCTCTTGCCGATTATCTAAACGAAAGCAGGATCCCGATACTTCTCAGTATAAAGGATATTGTTCCGACCTATGAAAACATCCTGGCTTTCTGCAGGATCTTCAATAAATGTCCCGTCATAATAGGAGAAGCAAGGTGGGCAAGCTACTGGAGGTTGATATCTTCTGTCATGGATGCCTGTCCAAACGCTTTTCTCGAATTCCACAAGTTCCAGGGCAACAGGGCTGTGGAAATGTTCAGCGAAAGATACGGCAGCGAAAGACTGATGTTCGGCTCGGGTCTTCTCAGATGTTCTGCGGGGGCGGCGCGTGGGTTTGTGGATTTTTCTCTTCTTGATAAAAAAAGAGTGGAGAAGTTTGCGGGCAAAAACCTTGCAAAACTGCTTAAGAGGTCTCCCGAAGGGGTTGTCAGAGAAGCTGAATCCGTTGATATCATAGTTGATACTGTTTGCCGCGGAAAACCCGTACCCGTTCCGGTTATCGATGCTCACTGCCATATCCTTCATAAAGGACTTCAGGGAACAGGATCTGTTTACCTTATGCCTGAAGGAGACCTGAAAGGCATATTGAAAATCAACCGGCATATCGGAATAGACATGGCTGCGGTGATGTCGTGGATTGGTCCTGTAGGACAATTGATAACACATGCCAACCAGGTTGTTGCCGAAGCGGTAAAGGCTGCTCCCGAAGAGATAGCCGGCCTTTCAACCTGCAATCCCGTTCAGCAGTCTGA
>JAKPNC010000094.1 GCA_029548585.1 bacterium
CCGAGAGCGCCCTGGTTGGTATTGTGCCAGAGTCCGATAATCTCCGTCTGGCTTATTCCGTCTACCATTATAAGCCATTCGTAGTTCGAAGCGTTAAGGTTTGTGTCAAGGAGCACGCCCCACCCGTAGGGTTGAAGGAAACCCTGTCCACCGCCTCCCGATGGGTCACTGTCAAGCCGAAGGCGGAAGTAGATATAGGTGCCGTCGTTATATATAAAAGCCGCGACGTTATTTGAATCGGAAACTACATTTCTCGAACCGTTGGCATCGCTTATGGAATCCTGCAGGAGGATATTGTTCCTATAAACAGGTATCCATTGGCCGCTGGTGGGCCATGCAAAAAGGTTTACGGGGAAGTGTATAATAAAAATAAGAAAAAATATTGCTGAAAGAGCCAATAATTCTGGAAAAGAAGCGGTCTTATCCGGGAACCTGTTTTTTATGGGAATCTCCAGTATCTTGCCTGTTATAAATGGCCAGGTAGTTAAATTTTAAACCATATCAGATAAATATCAATTATTTTATCGTCCCTTTTTGAATGCTTGCCTAAATATAGTGGGTGTAATTATAACAAAATTACAATTGGTTGTCAATAGAATTCAGATTATTATTTCCGTAGGCTTGATGGTATGCCGAATACGTGAGGTTTCCCCGAGAAGGGATTTTTGTAAACGAGTACCCGTGTCATATAAGAATTCTCTATGTTCTGGTATGTAATAACCTCCTGAGGACTTCCGTGGCGCAATATCTTCCCATCCTTGAGAAGAATGAGTCTCTTGCAGTATTCTGACGCAAGGTTCAGGTCGTGGAGAACCGCCACCACGGTAAGATCTTCGGAGTTGAGCTTGAGTATAGAGTCCATTATCCTGTAGGTATGACCTATATCGAGGTGAGACGTGGGCTCGTCAAGCAGAAGCAAGCGGGGTTGCTGAATTATCGCCTGGGCAAGAAAGACCATCTGTTTCTCCCCCTGGGAAAGTTCTTCCATCCTTTTCTCTGACAAGTGTTCAATTCCGAGGTTCCGGGCAGCCATGTTTATGATATGAAGATCCTTTTTGCCAAGTCCGGCGTACCGGCCGGCATGGGGAAACCTGCCCATGGTTATGAATTCCCTTACGTTGAAAGAAAAGCAAACCTCTGTGTCCGAAGGCATGTAAGCAACCTGCCGGGCGTACCTTTCAAGGCTGATTTCTTTCAGGTCTCTTCCTCCCATGCTCATGGCGCCGGAGGAAGGTGAGAGTATTTTTGACATGAGCTTCAGAAGAGTGCTTTTCCCGGATCCGTTGGGGCCTATTATCCCGACGAATTCTCCCGCGCGGATCTCTGCCGAAAGGTTCGATATGACGGGACCGGCGTTATATGAAAAGCTTATGTTTTCAATTCGCATCATTTGTCAGAATTCCCTCCTGCCGCTTTTCAGGAGGATGGAAAGGAAGAAAATCCCCCCGGCAAAACCGGTTATGACCCCTACGGGCATCTCCACGGGCCTTATAAGAGTTCTTGCAGCCGTATCAGCGAGAAGGAGGAATATCCCTCCCGAGATGAAAGATACCGGGATTATCCTTCTCTGGGTTGATCCGAAGATGAACCTTGATACATGGGGCACTATCAGGCCGGCAAAGCCGATTATCCCCCCAAGGCTGACGCAAAGTCCAGTGATTACACAACATAGAAAGAATGCCGCTTTTTTTTCCATGTCCGTGTCAACGCCCATCGAGGCGGCCTTTTCTTCTCCCATGCTTATCATGTCGTAGACGTTTCCGGAAAACGCAAGGTGGACCGATATGACGGTTACAAGCATGATTGCCGGTAAAAGAATCCCTGGCGGGAAGTAGGATATATCCCCTATGAGCCACATCAGGGTGGGCTGGAACCTGTCGTTCTTTACAATTGACAATATGAAGAGAACGAGGGATGAGAATAGAAAGTTAAGGGCGACCCCGAGAAGGATGACCGTTGTATTTGAGAATCTTCTCTTTGAAGATGAGATGATTATGAGAACGCTGCCAACGGCGCCGATGAAAGCAAAAAACGGGATAAGAGAAAGCTTTCCCATTATTACCCCGGCGCATATGCCCAGGGAGGCTCCTCCAGAGATCCCAAGGGTATAGCTCTCGGCAAGCGGGTTGCGAAGCAATGCCTGCAATACGCATCCGGATACGGCAAGTCCCGCTCCCGTAATGAAGGCTGCCGCCACCCTTGGAAGCCTTATCCTGAAGAGTATCACCTTGTCGAGTTCCGAGAGGGAAAATAGCCTGGACAGGGTAAAGGTTTCTGCTCCCAGGCAGATACCAAGGTAAATGGATCCAAGGAAAAGGAGCATGAGAAGCGAGTACCTGGTCTTGATGTTCATCTTATCTTTCTCCGTGAAGCTTCCAGGCAAGGATCTCCACAGAATCAACGAACGTGTCCGGAGTTGGGCTGCCTATGACTGTATCATCCATCTCCCAGATATCCGAATCCCTGATGGGCCTTATTCCATGGAGCATTTCTCTTACCGGAACAGTTTCCTTTTCCATGCCCGTGAAGATGATGAATTCCGGATTTCTGCGGATCACTTCCTCTCTTGAACAGGCGAACCATTTCTTATCCACGCCGCCGAAGATGTTAATGCCCCCGGCGAAGGAGATGATCTCGTTTATATAGGTCTTGCCCCCCGTTGTGAAGAGGGGTTTGAACCCGAGTATGAAGAAGACCTTCTTCTTTTCCTTTGATTTTAACCCGGCCCTGAGCCTTTCCAGTTTCAATTTCCGCGACTCTATTATTTCCGCCGCTTTCCGGCCTGCGCCGAGTCTGTCTCCGAGAAGCTGGAAGTTTTTGCATATGTCCTCGAACGAATGGAGTTCCTCCAGCACGAGCGTCTTTATGCCGAGACGGTTGATTTCACGGATTGATTCGGGCCTGTTTCCTTCTTTTGAAGCTATGACGATGGCCGGTCTGAGAGAAACAATCTTCTCGATATTCGGGTCTATGAGGGTTCCTATTATTTCTTTTCCTTCCCTTCTCCGGGCGCTGTCATGTATTGTCAGTCCCACGATATTCTTTTCAAGACCGAGGAGAAAAAGGTTTTCCGTCACGTAAGGTCCCAGAGATATAATCCCTGAGTTAACGCCACCCTCCTGCTTCACAGGTTTTCTTCCAGGGGCTAACCTTGAAATCACGACTGATAAAGCCACTGCCAGGAGAAGGGATATTAAAACCGCCTTTTTTTTCACCGGATACGCCTCCCTTTAGTGAGTTTGCTCTTTTCCACTGCCGGGGATTTAGGGGCTTGTGTTGAATTCTTAATCAAGCTCGTACATGCTGCCGTCATTCGAAAGGTCTCCCAGGTTCTTATCCGCCGGGCTTACGTTATACTTTGTTACGACGGATCTCACGCTTCCGTCAACAAAAGCAACGTTTGCGCTTCCCCCGTGCCGGAAGTGTACGTTGGCTCCTATCCAGGGGTAAGAAGGATCGTTTGGCCCCCTGAGGATATTATTTCCTTCAACCTTGCCCGTTAGAGTATTGAAGTATCCGCTGTCTGCAAGAAGAGCCGTATCCGAAGGCCTGCCGATCGCGGAAAGCGGAACAGGAAGGACAGGCACTGAGGCGCCGAGGTCTCCCCCGATGTAAGCGTTGTATCCGTAACCTGTGTAGGGCCTGTCACCTTCCTGGAGGAGGAAGGACGGGCACTGCCAGACTTCCCCGGAAGTGCAGTAGGAAGAGATAATTCCGCCCCTGGTCTTATCAGGGTTGACCTGCCATCCCTCGTATTCTATGTAGAAATCCCAGTTGTACTGCCAGCTCCAGTCTGATGCATGATAATACGTGGGCGGGAAGTATTCTTTGTAGTCATTCGCATACATGAGGAAAGCGAGGGTCAGCTGTTTGAGGTTGTTCATGCATACCGATTTCCTTGCCTGCTCCCTCGCCCTTGACAGGGCAGGAAGAAGCATTGCTGCAAGGATCGCTATGATTGCTATTACCACGAGGAGTTCGATAAGCGTGAACCCTCTATTTTTCCGGCACATCCTTTCTCCTTTGCGGGAAAATAAAAAACCCGCCGTTGAAGTGGCGGGCTGCACCCTGTTAGCCTGGTCACAAAAAAAAATACCCTTTCCCGTTATCCCGCGGGAAAAGTCAGCACCACTCTCAGAGCAGGTCTTCTGACTATGGGCTTTAAATCTACTCTCCTGTCTTCCCGTCTCCTGATGATTCGGACAGTGACACTGGATTTCGTATGCCCTTACAGCGCCGGGAGCGTGGCTTTGAAAGCACTTCCCTATCAAGCCTTTTCAGGCACTCTGAGTTTCTTTATTGTTTACGATCAAAATATTTTATACCGGGATTATAAAAGTGTCAATCCCATTTTTTCTTACCTTCTGCCGGCTACCAGGGAAGCTATCTTTCTTATATCTGCAGAAGTCCAGTTTTCTTCTACGTTTATGTTTACAACCCTTCCGAGGATTTCGAGGGTGGCGGTACACATGTCCTGGCTGTACTCCGGAAGTCCGCCCTTGTAATGAGGGCAGGTGAAAGGGCATCCTTCATCCGTGGGTGTCTTCTTCTGGATGATGTGTTCCCAGAACTTGTATATGTGCCAGTCCCTGACTGTCTGGTCGTATATCCCCCCGGCCGGTACACCCTTTTTCTTCAGCTCCAGTATCTTCTTTTTTGCCTCGGCTCCGTTGTCTGCCAGCAATATGAGGCCGGTGGAGCAGTCTCCGGCGGTATCGTTTACGGGGGCAAGACTTAAGGTCCCTGGCCTGTTTTTAATCTCTTCCGACAGGAGATTCTTTCTTTTCTTCAGCGCCGAAAGGTAAGAGCCGAGCCTTCTGAGCTGGACGAGGGCTATGGCACCCTGGATCTGGCTCATCCTGTAATTTTCTCCGCAGAAAAGTTCTCCGGGCATCCTTTCTCTTTCGTACCTGTTTGGCCTCCAGCATGCCGCAGTATCGTGCCAGCTCTGCGCCCTGATGTATGTCTTTTCGTTATCGGTTATAAGCATTCCTCCTTCGCCGCTGGCTATTATCTTGTATGCGTCGAAGCTGAAGCATCCCGCGTCTCCGAAGGTTCCGAGCATCTTACCCCTGTAAGTCCCCCCTGCGGCCTGTGCAACGTCTTCTATGACCTTAAGACCGTGTTTCCTGGAAATTTTCATAATGGCGCCCATGTTACAGGGGAGCCCTCTCATGTGAACGGGAAGTATCGCCCTTGTGCGGGGCGTGATCTTCTTCTCAATGTCGAGGGGATCTATGGTCAGTGTTTCGTCGATTTCGGCTATCACGGGAACGGCCCTGGCAACGACTATTGCGGAAGCGCTTGCAAAAAATGTGTATGCCGGGACTATTACTTCGTCCCCGGGACCTATGCCGCAGGCAACGAGAGCCGTTATCAGCGAGGATGTCCCCGAGTTTACTGCCAGTGCATACCTGGAGCCGAAACGGGAGGCGAAATTCCTTTCAAGTTTCGAAACCTTGTCCTTTTTCTTATCGGGGCAATAATACCTGAAGAGGTGGGCTGGTTTGCCTTCGCCGGCCCTGTCTATTATCTCCGACAGCTTCCTCTTAACTTCGGGTTTGAAGTTCCAGAGGTCGATGATTTCCTTAAGCTCCCTGTTTGTCATTTTCATTTCAGATCTCCGTTTTGGGTAAGGGATTTCCGTCTTTCGAATACATTGTAGCTTCCCTTGACAAGAGTGTCAATCCACCTGCCGTGCAGGCAGGAAATAAGGAGGCCCGTACCCTTGCTCCCTGCAGATTTTAAATATTTTTGACAAGAGTCCGAGTTTGAGTAAAATATTCCGGAAGGTAAACATGGAAAAAGAAATGACATTTCAGAATATTTGGCGCAAGCTTGAAAATTACTGGATGGGAAAAGGATGCAGCCTCTGGCATCCCTACAATGTCGAGGTAGGGGCGGGTACCCTTAACCCTGCAACCTTTTTCGGCATACTCGGGAACAAGCCATGGAACGTGGTATACATGGAACCGTCGGTCAGGCCTGCCGACGGAAGGTACGGAGATAACCCGGTGAGGCTTTACATGCATCACCAGGTACAGGTGATAATGAAGCCTCCGCCCGACGATGTACAGAGCTTGTACCTGAAGAGCCTTTCTTCCATAGGCATAGATGTATCTTCTCATGACATAAGGTTTGTCGAGGACAACTGGGAAGCGCCCACTCTTGGAGCCTGGGGTGTAGGATGGGAGGTCTGGCTTGACGGGCTCGAGATAACCCAGTTTACTTACATGCAGCAGGCCGGGGGGGTTGACCTGGCTCCTCCCTCCGTCGAGATAACCTACGGGTTGGACAGGATAGCCAATTTCGTACAGGGGAAGAAGGATGTGTACCAGCTTTCCTGGAGCGAGAGCGTTACCTACGGGGAGATGCAGAAGGAGAGGGAGCTGGACTATTCAGTTTACGGTTTCGACAAGGCCGACACTCTATTGCTTTTTGAACTTTTTGAAAGGTTTGAAAAGGAGGCTGAAAGAATCCTGGGGGAAGATGTTCTCTATCCCGCATACGATTATGTTCTGAAGCTTTCACATGTCTTTAACCTGCTTGACGCAAGGAAAGCCATAAGCGTCAGCGAAAGGGTGCGTTATATAGGCAGGGTGAGAAAACTTGCAAGAATTTGCGCTGAACTTTACCTTTGCCGTAAAAATGTTATAATAAAGTAGTGACATGAGCCGGGATGGTGGAATTGGCAGACACGTACGTTTGAGGGGCGTATGCTTAACAGCATGGGGGTTCGAGTCCCCCTCCCGGCACTTTGAAGAGAAGCGATGTTTAGGTTTATAATAATTGAAAAGAGGTATATGAGAGACGAACCCCCATGCTTCAAAGGGTAAGAGGGAAAAGGATTTTCCCTCGGGTATTACGTTTTGGGGGGAGAATTCAGGAAGGGGGGAGCGCCCCCTCCTGAAGAGCTTAAGCGAGCATGGGAGGTCGAGTCCCCCTCCCGGCACTTTGAAGAGAAGCGATGTTCAGGTTTACATATAATTGAAAAGAGGCGGAATTTTTCAGAAAACAAATGTTTCCAGGTGCGGGGGAGCAGGGCATTTCCGGGCAAGGAGCATATTCATAATAAATGGAGAAGAAAAAGGAACTCGAGAAGACTCCCCTCTGGGAAGATATCGCGGTAATCGTTTCGGTTCTCACGCTCTGGCCCACCGTCCTCAGAAGAGAAAATTTAATGAGCAGGATTTTAATGGTAATTGCCCTGCTTATCCTGGTATTCATTCTCCTGAGACGGTTAAAGAGGTTTAATTCGGCCCTTAATAAATGAAATCTAAAAAGTTCTTTTTTTTTGTTATTTTAACGGCAGTCCTTACAGGTTGTTTCCCTTTTGGCTCAAATAATTCTGAAGATATGCTTAAAAGCAGGGAAGGGGATTCTTTCTTTGCATCCGGTGAGATTGACAAGGCTTTGAATTCCTGGAAGCAGTCCATCGGAATCAGGAAAACATCCCAGGTGTACGGAAAAATGACAATGGCCTACATGCTTAAGAACGACTTAACGGAAGCCGGAAAATGGGCTGAAGAAGGACTCTCTTTTTTCCCCGGCGACACCAACCTTGCTTTTAACATCACCCTTGTCAATTACCAGGCAAAGAATTACTCCGCTGCAATGAAAGATATAGACAGGCTGCTTGCACTCGATACGAATTACCCCAACGCGCACTAC
Organism: bacterium; assembly: GCA_029548585.1. Taxonomy (GTDB): domain Bacteria; phylum Ratteibacteria; class UBA8468; order B48-G9; family JAFGKM01; genus JALNXB01. The sequence continues at coordinate 7,672 of JAKPNC010000094.1, forward strand.
CTGAAAGGCCTTCTTCTTGAAGAGACCGGAAAAAAAGAAGAAGCCAAAAAGGAATACGTAAAGGAAATAAATATTAACCCGGGTTCTGCAAGAACATGGCAAAAAATCAGGGAGGAAGTAAAAAATGAGAAATAGATCCTGGATGAAGGTTTTTCATGTTGCATTCATTTTGATTTTTCCCTGTATTCTGTCTGCGGGAACTTCCACAGAATACATAAAATACTTTTCATCTCTTCCTTCCAGGGTTCCCGGATATGCAGGGCACAGGGCCGCTTCAGATTTCGTGGAGGCCAGGTTCAGGGAAGCAGGCCTCAAGCAGGTTGCGAGGGAATCATTCAAGGTAAGCATACCGGTCCATGAAGAGGCTTACGTGGTGTCGGGCAACAGCCGGATCCCGATACATTCAATGTGGCCAAACCTTGTCAGGACATCAACCGTACCTCCTGAGGGCATCAAAGGCAAAGTAATTTACGGAGGGAACGGAGACTGGAAGCTTCTTGATGGCAAGGATATCGAAGGCAACATAATGTTGCTTGATTTTGACTCCGGGGATATGTGGCAGACCCTTGCAATGATGGGAGCAAAGGCATTCATCTTCACTGATACCGGGAGAATAACAAGGCTCGAAGCAGAAAAGAAGTTCGTTGATACCCCGATAAACGTACCCAGGTTTTATGCCAGGGGTAACAAGGATGGCCTGATATCTCTTGCTTCTTCCGGAAAGGAAGTGACTCTTTTTGCCCGGATGTCCTGGCGGCAGGTTGAAGATTGGAATATCATGGGGTACATGGAAGGCACGGACGAGAAGCTGAAGAAAGATATAATAATGATACAGAGTTATTACGACAGCATAAGCGTAGTTCCTTCGGTTGCTCCCGGCGCAAGTTCCGCCGCAGGCATTGCGGCCCTGCTCGAGACCGCGGAATATTTCAGGGAAAATCCTCCCCGGCGTACAATACTTTTCCTGGCTACATCGTCCCATTTCCAGACAATGAAAGGCATCAATGATTTCGTCCAGAGGCATCTCAGGAAGGAAACACCCTTTATTGGAAGGATTCCCGAGAAGGACCGGATAAATGTTTCTCTTTTCATAGGGCTTGACCTTTCTGACAGGGGCTCAGGTCTCGGGATATGGCATAACAGCCTGGAGGCTTTTCACCAGAGAGTAATGGCTCCGTTCGCAAGAACTTTTCTCAACTACTCGGCTGACATTTCAAAAAGGTTCGGCTACAATCCCGAGTTTTCACTTGTAAACGGCATAATGCCTGAAAAGGGCAGGGTGTGGAGCACGTTCCTCCCAGGGAAAATGAGGACGGACGGAGAATATGTGATATACGGAGGCACTCCCGCGCTCTCTCTCGTGTCAGTAAATGACGGCCGGTGGATGGTAGACACCCCTGCCGATACTTTTGAAAAACTCAACACTGCCAATATTGAAAGGCAGTCTTTTTTCGTTAAGAAGATACTTGAGACAGCAGTAAACGACCCGAAGCTTTTCCCGGAGACCGAGCTGGATATAAAGGATACCCTTGCGTCCCTTACCGTGAATATTGTGACCTTCGATCCCAAGACAAGTTTCGTGCCACGGGATCCGGTGGTCAACGCTCTGGTTATACCAAGGATGACACAACGCTTCTACGTGGGGGATAAAACATGTTTTGGAATAAGAAACACCATCATTACAATGTCAGACGAGAAGGGGAAGGTTGAATTTCCAATGCTCCGGATGAGTTCCACCATAGAATTGAGCGGATTCCTGCTTGACAAGGAAACGGGGGAGATTATTCTTGCTCCAGATCTCGGCAGCGGCGGCGCGCAGCAATATCCCGTCAAGCTGTCAATGGATTACAAGGATAAGAACTGGATGCATGTTCTTTTTGAAGCCAAGGCGATCGGGGTTTACGAGCTCATAGATCCCCAGTATCTTACACCCCTGAACATGGTGGATGTTTTTGACAGGGCCAACAGCATTCCAAACCAGTACGGTTCTTATCTGCGCCTGCCGTTTGACACCTGGACATCTTACTCTGAACCCCTTGCAATGGCTTTTGCGAAGCGTAACTCCAGGGTGAAGGTCCTGGGCCTTTCCGGCCTGCTGGGAAGGAGGCTGCTTCTCCTCAATTCAAGCGATAAGGAGTCAATGCAGGAATTGGCGGAAGGTGAGGGTTTCGAAGTTGAAGGAATTACTGCCATACTAAACACGCCGTACCAGGGCGCGAAAGATATGATTGTGCTCGACACCTTCAGGAGGAACAACTTCGAAAAATACGGCATTAAGAATGAGCGTCTCGCCCTCCTTCAGAAAGAATCAAGGAATCTTCTCGACCAGGCAGAAAACGCAAAGGTGGAGAAAAGATGGTACGACTTTTTGAAGTTCTCGAGGCAGGCACTCTCCATGGAGTCGCGGGCATATCCCGATGTCAGGAATACCGCCAATGACGTGGTTAAGGGAATCATATTTTATTTCGTACTGCTCCTGCCGTTCGCCTATTTCGCAGAAAGGCTCATCTTCGGATTCGTGAAGACCGAAAAGAGAATAGCCGGAATAGCGGGCATATTTCTTTTGATATACTGGATAATGAGGTCGGTGCACCCGGCATTTAAGCTTACAGAGGCGCCGGAGGTCATACTTCTGTCATTCATAGTTCTTACGCTGTCAGGTATTGTAATAAGCATACTTGCTTCGAAGTTCGAAGAGCAGATGCAACAGATGAAGATGGAGAGCACGAATGTTTACAACACCGACGTAGGCAGGATAACTGCAACTGCCACGGCTTTCTCCCTCGGTGTCGCCAACATGAAAAGGAGAAAGATAAGGACAGCCCTGACATCGGTAACCCTTATACTTCTGACCTTCACAGTCCTCTCTTTTACCTCCATAAAAACCCAGATGAAGTATAACAAGGTTCTCAAGCCTTACAAGCCTGCTTACAAGGGAATTCTTTTCAGGGACCGTTCCCATGCACCCATAACCAACAAGGTTTTCAGTTACGTGGAGAACGAGTTTTCCTCTCACGGGACCATAGCCCCGAGGGCATGGTACATAATGGGTGAGGTTGGAGACAGGACAGTTATAGACGTAAAGTACGGCCAGAAGACATTCCTTGCAACGGGGCTTCTCGGATTGTCCGTCCAGGAGGTCCTGCCTTTCAAGACCTTCCTTAAAGCCGGACAATGGTTTGATTCCAACAGCGAGGATTCAGTAATCCTGTCCAAAAAGGTTGCAGACGAGCTCGGCCTTACAGCAGGAGATGTCGGCAGCCGGTACGTTGACATATATGGAAAAAATCTGCTCTTCAGGGGAATTTTCGACGGGAAGAGCTACGGCGAAATTAAGGACCTGGACAACGAGCTGATTACCCCGGTGAATTTTTCAGTAATACCCGAGCTTGAATTGACGGAAATAAAGAGCCGGAGACAGAGGGCTTTCCATACCGCCGAGTCCTCGATGGATATCTTCCCGAGAACAGATCCCGATAACGTGGCGATACTTCCCTACGAAACCCTCATGGATATGAACGGAACCATAAATTCGGTAGCCATTTCGTACAGGGAGAATGTCAATCCCGTGGAGATTACTGAAAGCTTCGTCTCGAAACTGGCTGTGAATATCTTTGCAGGCATGGAAGGCAAGACCTACGTTTACAGCAGCATAGGGCTTACATCATTCTCGGGACTTGCCAACCTCCTGATACCGATACTCATCGCCGCCCTCATTGTTCTCAATACGATGCTCGGCTCAGTCTACGAGAGGATAAGGGAGATAGGCACTTACAGCGCAGTCGGCCTGGCGCCTGTCCACATATCTTCACTTTTCCTTGCAGAATCTCTCGTATACGCAGTTCTCGGCGCCGTTACAGGCTACCTTCTCGGACAGATAGTGGTGAAATTCCTCATGTCAATGGGGCTATTGAAAGGGCTGATCCTTAACTATTCTTCCCTTTCGGCTGTTTTTGCCACGATAATCATATTTATAACCGTGCTACTGTCCACTCTCTACCCGGCGAGGAAGGCTGCACAGATGGCCGTACCGGACGTAACCCGAAGATGGGTACTGCCGGATCCTAAGGGAGACACATGGGAATTCGAGTTCCCGTTTACCCTTAACGAAGTCGAGGTTCTCGGGATGGTTACCTTCCTGGCCGAGTATTACAACGCCTACCAGGATATTTCCATAGGCAATTTTTATACCGCGGGGGCCGAGTTGAAGCATGAAAAGCTCGCTTCCGGGAAAAATAGTTACATTCTCGACACAAAGGTATGGCTTGCCCCATTCGACCTTGCTGTCAGCCAGACGGTCAGAATGGTGCTTGAACCTATGGGCGAATATGATTTCTACCTGATCAACCTTTACATGAAGCGTTCAAGCGGAGAGGAGACGGACTGGAAACGTCTCAACCGCAGGTTCCTTGACAGCATGAGAAAGCAGTTTCTCGTATGGAGGACCATAAACGAGGGTGTAAAGAAAGAATATGACAAAAAAGGCAGAAAACTTCTAAATCTCGAATAAAAAAGGACGGTAAAATGGACGAAAAGATTAATGAAGAATTTGATTCAACGGCCATACAGGAAGAATACACTGAAGGTTTCAACCTGAGAACCATCTGGGCCGCCCTATTTATCGGC
>JAKPNC010000099.1 GCA_029548585.1 bacterium
CGGAAGGGGAGAACCGAGGGAAGTGGACCTGGATATCATTTTTTACGGGAGGGAGAAGATAGAGTCGAGGGATCTGGTTATTCCCCATCCAAGGTACCGGTTCAGGGATTTCGTGATTATTCCCCTGGCGGAGATTGCCCCCCTCTTAACGGATCCGGTAAGCGGGGAAAGAATTTCAGAAATCAGAAAAAGGATAGATGAAAATGAAAACAGTTAAACTCGTATCGGAAGTCAGGGCTGAGATATGTTCAATGAAGAAAAGGGGTCAAAGGATAGGTTTTGTCCCCACCATGGGATACCTTCACGAGGGACATCTTTCACTTGTCAAAAGATCCGTGGAAGAATGCGATGCTACGGTTGTAAGCATATTCGTGAATCCCACGCAGTTCGGTCCTGCAGAAGATTATTCGAGGTATCCACGGGATTCCGCCAGGGACGGGGAACTCCTCAGGTCCCGCGACACAGATCTTCTCTTTATTCCGACGGTTGAAGAAATTTACGGGGAAGGATTTTCAACCTTCGTGGAGGTTGGAGGGCTTTCGGAGAAACTCGAGGGGAGCATAAGGCCGGGCCATTTCAGGGGGGTATGCACGGTGGTATGCAAGCTTTTCAACATCGTCTCCCCCGACAAAGCTTATTTCGGATGGAAGGATGCGCAGCAGCTGATAATAATAAGGAAAATGTCGGAAGAACTGAATATCCCGGTTGAGATCGAAGGCTGTCCCATTTTCAGGGAAGCCGACGGTCTTGCCGCCAGTTCAAGGAATGTTTACATACCCCGGGAAAAGAGGCGGTATGCGGTAGCCCTTTACATGGGGCTTTCAAGGATCAGGGATCTTCTGGATAACCACGGTATAAGGGATGCAGCACGGCTTCTTAAAGAAGGAAGGAAAACCGTGGAAGAATATCCGGGAGTCGAGCTCCAGTACCTTGAGATAGTTGATCCGGACGACCTTTCCACTGTTAAAACGATAGATGGAAAGGTTCTCGTCCTGGGAGCCATCAGGATATCCGGGGTAAGGCTCATAGACAACATGTTTGCCGGTGACAAATAAAGGAGATGAACGACATGGGAGATGGAATGAACATTGCCAGGCTCAAGCCGTGGGATGAAGGCTGTCCGTCAATAAACGGCCCCGATATCTGCGGCGCATCTGCCGGGAAACCTTTTTTTTATGCCGTTCCTGCAACGGGGCAGAGACCCATGGAGTTTGAAGCCGAAGGATTGCCCGAAGGGTTGTCAATTAAGGCTTCAAGCGGGTATATTGAAGGGTCTGCTTTAAAAGAAGGAGAATTTGACATACTGCTGAGGGCGAAAAACGTCCACGGAAAAGCTGAAAGGGAATTCCGGGTATCGATAGGCAGGGGGCCGGCCCTTACTCCTCCCATGGGATGGAACAGCTGGAATGCGTGGAGGATGTGGGTTGACGACTCAAAGATAAGGCAGGCGGCAGACGCCCTCACAGGCAAGGGGCTGGCTGCAAGAGGGTACACATTCGTGAATATTGATTCCTGCTGGCAGGGGCCGCGCGGAGGCAGGCTCAATTCTATCCAGCCCAATTCCAAATTTCCGGATATGAAGTCTCTTTCGGATTACGTGCATTCGAGGGGATTGAAGATCGGAATATATTCATCTCCCTGGACCGCCCCTTTCGGATGCCACAAGGGGGATCCTTCAAGATACTGGGGAGGCCCGGATCTCATAGGATGCAGTTCGGGAGATCCCGACCCGGATTATCCCTTTAAGGCGGGGCAGGGGATGTATATAGGCATCAATAAGCACGAGGCGTGCGACGTTGCCCAGTGGGTGGAATGGGAAATGGATTATTTGAAATATGACTGGACTCCGAATGATCCCGTAAGCCTCGAAAGGATGGGCCGGCTGCTGAAGGAGTCGCCGCGTGATTTCATAATGAGCATATGCCTGGAAGCAAGGATTGAAAACGCCGTGGCGTTTAAAAGGTGGGCCCACATGTGGAGAGGCATTCCTGATACCCGGGATAACTGGCCCAGCGTTGTGAAGAATGCTTTCCTTTCCGACGACTGGTTCAACGAGGACTGGAGGCCTTACTCCGGGCCAGGGGGATGGCATGACCTCGATATGCTTGCCCTGGGGCCGCAGTTCGAAACGAAAGACAAAAGCCGTCCCAACAGGCTTACTAAAAACGAGCAGGTCGCATGCATGACAGCCTGGGCGCTTTATCCGTCTCCCCTCCTGCTAAGCTGCGACCTGGAAGCCGTAGACGATTTCGAAATGAGCCTTTTCGGCAACGAGGAAGTCATAGCCATAAACCAGGACAGGCTTGGCAGGCCGGCATGCAGGTTGAAAGAAGAAAGGTTCCAGCCCGTATCATCCGGCAGGCCGGTAAGGAATTCGAGGGTATGGGCAAAAGAGCTTGCTGACGGGAGCTTTGCACTGGGTTTATTCAATCTCTCCGACAGAACGTCTGAAATTTCGGTGGATCTGCGCGAACTCGGAATCGATGGGAGTCTCCGGGCGAGGAATGCCTGGGAGAAAAGAGATCTGGAAAGAACAGGGCATGTCTTCAGCCTGCAAGTTGAACCCCACGGGGCACAATTGGTAAAAATAACGGTGTGAACGAGTAAATTAAGGAGAATAAAACATGGGAAACAGGATGATGGCAGGGACAGCACGGGCCGACATAACTCCTCCCCTCGGCTACCTTCTGCAGGGCCACGGCGCCAGGAACAAGCCAAGCGAAAAAGTCCACGATCCGCTCGAACTGAAGGTTCTCAGCATGAGGAAGGGAAAGGACAGGGTGTTGATTGCAAGCTGTGACCTGGCAGGTTTTGATCCCAAATTCATAGAACTTGCAAGAAGGGATATTTCAGAAAAAACCGGCCTTGCCCCTTTCCAGGTTCTGATTTGTGCATCCCATACACATACCGGACCCTTTACCCTGGACTTGCTCGGGGAAGACGCCTCCAATATCATCCCCGAATACATGTCGGTTGTAAGCAAGAAGATCGCAGGGACAGCCATGGAAGCCATGAATAATGAAGAGGAAGTTCTTGCGAGGTACGGAAGGACGAAAACAGACATGGGCATAGTCAACAGGCGCAGGAAGAATCCCGACGGCACGATTGGAGGACCGGATCCGTCCGGCCCTGTAGATTACGAGGTCAGCGTTCTCTCATTCGAAAGAGAGAAGGGCGATCCCCTTGCAATACTCTTCAATTACGGATGCCATCCAACAACCCTGGCAGCGGACATATTCCAGGTTTCTGCCGATTTTCCAGGAGCGGCCAAGAGGGAGATCGAACATTTTTATCCCGGTACGATGGCCCACTTTACAAACGGCTGTTTCGGGGACGTGAGGCCAAATCTTCTTGACTCCGAAGGTGAAAATTTCAGGGGGGGCAGTTTCGGGGATCTCCAGAGGATGGGAAGACGGCTTGCGTCCGGAGTTATCAGGGCAAGGGAAGAAGCGGTTCCTCTGCCGGTTGAAAAACTTGAAAGCAGGCTTGAAGTATTTCCCTTCCCTTTTGACCCCGGATACCGTTTCAAAGATGAAGAGAGCCTCGAGAAGATTTTCCCCGGGCTTGTATACAAGTTCAGGAAAACTTACCAGCCCCTTGAGTCCGAACTCAGGTGGAAAGAATTCTGGATGGAAAAACTCCGCCGTAAAGAGGCCGTACCGCCAACCGTGAACAGGGATATACAGGTCATAAAGATCGGCGGGGTCAGGATAATAGGAATACCGGGTGAAGCCGTTGCGGAGACAGGATTGAAGATCAAGAAGACCCTTGGCACAGCCTTCACCGTGGGGGTCAGCAACGGCTACCTCAGCTACATGCCTTCCGCCGGCGTCCTTGAAGAGGGCGGGTACGAGGCTTCTCTCTTTTTCTACCAGGAATACCCTGGACCTTTTGCCCCCGATACCGAGAGGCTGATGCTTGAAAGAATATATTCGATGGCAAGGGGATAAGGAAAGGTCTGTTCATGAGAAGAGAGGCGGCAGTAGGAGAGCCCATGTGAAACAGGGGCCTGGATACAGGTTGATTCCTGTAAGGCAAGTTACAATTTAACAGGAAGAAAGGACATTAAAGGAGAAAGGGAAATAATGTACAGGAACATGTGCAGGTGCAAGATCAAGGGTGGCAGAGTTACCGACAGGAACCTGAGGTATGAAGGCAGTATAACTCTTGACCGGACCATCCTTGAAAAGGCAGGGATCTTTCCGGGAGAGATGGTAAAAGTGTTCAACATGAATAACGGGGCGAGAATTTCCACCTATACGATAGAGGGGGAAGCCGGTTCAGGCACGGTATGCCTTAACGGTCCGGCCGCAAGGCATTTTGAAACGGGCGACGAGGTTATCATCCTCGGGATATCCATGGTGGAAGAATCCGAAGGCCTGAAGAACTGGAGTATCAGGATAATTGAACTTGACAACCTCAACAGGGTAAAGATTGAAAAAGGTTAGAGAAAATATTCTCTTGAGTTTAATTCCAGGTTTGATAAGCGCTCTCATTCTCCATCTGGCTTATCCTCCATTCAACATGGGGCAACTTGCTTTTATCGGATTCGTCCCGCTTGTTCTATTTCCCGGAGGAAGCCCGGGCCGCAATTTTTTCCTTGGCACGGCCTCTGGATTTCTCTTCTACAGCCTTTCGCTGTCGTGGCTCTATCCCCTTGCAGGTTTTCTATACCTGCTTCTTCCCCTTTATCTTTCCTTATACTGGGGGCTTTTTCTCTGCCTGCTCTTCCTACTTCCCGCCAGGGGCAGGGTCTTTACCGGTACATTCATCTGGTTCTTCCTTGAGGTTATCGTTTCAGGGATGATGACCGGGTTTCCGTGGCTGCTTCTGGGACTTTCTCAGTGGCAGAACGGGGCGATGCTCTTTTTTGCAGGAATCGCAGGAATATACGGCGTTTCTTTCATGGTAATGCTTGCCAATCTTTCTATCATCCACCTGTTCAGGAAGAAGCATCTTGTATCATGTATCTTATCCCTCATGCTTCTTGCGGCCGTTCCGGCGGTTTCCAGGACAAGGCTTTTCCGCCTCAGGCCGGCAGGAAGCCTCGATATCATGGTT
>JAKPNC010000066.1 GCA_029548585.1 bacterium
CTGTGCCTTTTCTCTGCAATACCCGCCTTTCTTCAACGCTTATCAATCGACTTGATACTGCCATTCCCGTGGGGGTTGTCTCATGCGGTATAGGCATACAGTCTGTTGCCGCACTGCTTCAGGGGAAAAAGGTCATAGCCCTTGCCGATTCAATGCCCCATGGCGGGAATGTCCGGGTACAGAGGGCATGCCACGGGATTGCCCTGGGAGAAGAGAAATGCGCCGCCTGCGGGGAGTGCTGGCTCGAAGCGACGGGAGGCATCTGTCCGGTGGTCAATTGCGCAAAGGGCCTTCTTAACGGCCCGTGCGGCGGCGCCGACAGAATGGGTGCGTGCGAGGTAAACCCGGGAAAGAGGTGCGCATGGATAGAGATATTTGAAAGGCTCGGGAAACAGGGGAGAAAGCCTCTCTTCCTGCAGGAAACGAGAAATTACAATTCTTTCCCTCCGGACAGGCAGGAAAGCATATCGATCATAAACCGGGAAAAAAGGATGGAAGGTTTTTATGGCGGGGTTCATCCCGGGGAGAAAAAAGGAGATGTGTCCGGAAATCCAATAGAGATTTTCCCCCCTCCGGAAAAGCTTTTCATCTTTCTTTCTCAGCACACGGGACTTCCCGCAAGACCCATTGTCGGAGAAGGAGAGAAGGTAAGGATGGGACAGAAAATCGGGGAGAGCGGAGGCTTCATTTCTTCTCCCGTTCATTCCGGCGTGAGCGGGAAGGTTTTATCCATTGAAGAAAGGATCCATCCCGTATCCGGCTTGATGTCTCCCGCGATAATAATAGAAAACGACGGGCTGGAAACCCCGGACGATTCGATATGTCCCCTGGAAGGATGGGAGTCCCTTGATAAAAAAGAGGTCCTTGAATTCCTGCGTGAAAAAGGGGTGGTCGGCATGGGCGGCGCCATGTTTCCTTCCGCGGTCAAGCTCGCTCCCCCGGGGGCCGTGGATACTCTTCTCGTGAACGGATGCGAGTGCGAGCCTTACCTGAGCGGCGACAACCGTCTCATGGTTGAACATGCGGGGGAGATTGTCAGGGGCGCTTCCCTGGCCCGGAAGCTCCTTGGCGCCGGGGACATATTTTACTGCATAGAGGAGAATAAGAAAGAAGCCCTGGAATCAATGAAGGTAAGCGCGGAAAATCCTTCAAGGGTAATCGGACTCAGGACAAAGTATCCCCAGGGAGCGGAAAAAATGCTTATCAGGAGAACCCTCGGCAGGAACGTACCTGACGGGAAACTGCCTTTTGACGTTGGAGCGGTTGTTCTAAACGTGGGGACGGCATATGCTATCTACAGGGCGGTATCCGAAGGAATGCCTCTTTTTGAAAGGGTTGTGACAGTGGCGGGAGACGGGGTTTCCCGCAGGGGTAATTTTTTAATGAAAACAGGAACTCCTTTTGCCCATGTTGCCGGGAAATGTTTTACTCCCGGCTCAGGCTTGAAGGATTTTGAGATAAGGATGGGCGGCCCCATGATGGGTATAATTCAAAGGGATTTGAGTTCTGCCGTAATAAAGGGGACAACGGGTCTGCTCTGCATGAGAAAATCCCCCGCAGAAGCTTCGGAATCAAGGGATTGCATAAAATGCGGAAGGTGCGTCGATGCTTGTCCCATGGAACTTTATCCCCACTACTATGCCTATTACGGCAAGAATGGATTATGGGAAAAATGTTTTGAATACGGCGTGAAAAAATGCATAGAATGCGGCTGCTGCCAGTATATATGTTCTTCCAGGATAGACCTTTTAAGCCATATAAAAAAGGCAAAGAAAAATGCTGATAACAAGACTTAAAAATAAAAAGGAACTGTACCGGATGCTTGAAAGCCGAAGCGTTTTTGTATTCAAGTGTTTCGGATGCAGGGAAGTTTTTTTCCCTGAGGATGAAATCAACCTCTTCATACAGGAGAAGACCGGCAGCATGAAGGGGGTTGCAGAAATAGATTACCTCTGCAATGAAGAATTTGCTACGGGTTATACAAAGGAATTTGCCGGGGAAATCCGGGAGGCGGACGGGATACTGGTTTTTTCCTGCGGGGTTGGGGTGCAGGTCCTCTCGCGTCTCCTGGAGAATAAGATTATCCTGCCCGGCTGCGATACCTTATATCTTAAAGGTTTCCAGGGTCTTTCTTCCCATGATTCAGACTGCAGGCAGTGCGGCAGTTGCTGGCTCAATATTACAGGGGGTATATGCCCCCTCACGGCCTGTGCCAAAGGTTTGCTGAACGGTCCCTGCGGCGGGGCAAGTGAAGAGGGCAAGTGCGAAGTGAACCCTTGCATGGATTGCGGCTGGGTTCTCATATACAAAAGACTGAAAGCTATTAACGGAGAAAATATCCTGCATGACAGGGCAATAAACGTAAGAGATTACAGCATTATCTTCAATCACAGTCTTTTTGGGTTCTAAATCATCCAGATAACACTTCATACCAATAAATACTTTTTTACCAATATT
>JAKPNC010000109.1 GCA_029548585.1 bacterium
CCTCTCGTCGGTTTCAAATTGAACGATCCCCCCCTTGCCACGATTTAGAATAACCGGCTCTATCTCGGCAGCGAACCGCCCGGCATCTATCGCAGACACCGCCTTCCTGTTGCTATCAAGCGCGAAATTGTCCTGCTTCTCCCTGCCTATGGAGTATTTTTCAGCGGTATTCTCGGCCGCAATGCCCATGTGGCAGTCGTTGTAGGCGTCCCACAACCCGTCCTTTATCATTGAATCAATCAACTGGCCGTGACCCATCTTGTATCCGGCCCGGGCCTTTTCAAGAAGGTAAGGAGAGAGAGACATGTTTTCCATGCCTCCCGCCACCGATATGTCCGTATCCCCCGCCGCAACCGACTGTGCGGCCAGGATGACAGCCTTGAGTCCCGAACCGCATACCTTGTTGACGGTAAAAGCCCCCGATTCAAAAGGCACCCCTGCCCTTACGGCCGCCTGCCTGGCGGGATTCTGCCCCAGCCCTGCCCCGATAACGTTGCCCATTATCACCTCATCGGCTTCGGATGGGGCCAGTCCGGCACGGGCAAGGGCTCCCTTCACGGCAACGGCCCCGAGTTCCGGAGCCGGTACCCCGCCGAGGCTTCCCCCGAACTTTCCTATCGCCGTTCTTGCGGCGCCAACGATTACGGGTTCACTTGGTTTCACGGTGGCCTCCTTTATTTGCTCCCCTGCAGGGACAGGGTTTGACCTCTCAGAGTTCAAGTCCCATGGGGATCTCCCTGAATATCCTGGCATCCATCTGCTTCAGGGACTCCGAGACAGCCGGCTTGAAATCCATCTGTGATAATATATCCCTTTCGATATCTATGCCGGGTGCAACCTCTGTGAGAAGAAGCCCTTCACGATTCAGCTCGAAAACAGCCCTTTCCGTAATGTAAAGGACCTTCTGCCCCTTCTCGGCCGCATACCTGCCGCTGAATGTCACCTGTTCGACATTCTCAATGAATTTCCTGTGCATTCCTTCTCTTGCTATAATGAGCTTGCCTTCGGAAATCTCTATTTCAAGCCCGTCGTAAGTGAAGGTCCCGCAGAAAATCACGTGCCTGGTACCCTGTGTTATATTGATGAATCCTCCGCACCCGATAATCCGGGAACCGAGCTTGCTGACGTTGACATTTCCTGCACGGTCAACCTGAGCAAGGCCGAGGAAGGCCATATCAAGGCCTCCCCCGTCGTAGGAATCAAACTGGGACGGATGGCTTATAAGCGCCTCCGGGTTGAGGCTCGCTCCGAAACTGAGTCCCCCGGCCGGAAGTCCTCCGATCGCCCCTGACTCGACGGTTAGTATTATCTTCTCCGCAAGCCCCTCTTCCCCTGCAATAGAGGCTATTCCTTCCGGTATGCCGATCCCAAGGTTGACCGTGGCATCGGTTGTCAGCTCGAGAGCCGCCCTCCTTACGATGATTTTCCTCTCATTAAGAGGCATTCGCACGAAGGGCCTTTCGGAAGCCTTTGATTCTCCTGTGAAATAAGGATTATATTCCGGGAAGCACGTCTGGAGATGATTTTCAGGGCTTGCCTTTACGACAACGTCCACTACTGTCCTGGGAATTACGACCAGCCTGGGATCAATGGATCCGTACTCAGCCATCCGTTCTACCTGGACGATAATAGTTCCGTTGGAATTCCTTACGGCCTGGGCCGCGGCAAGGGACTCTATGACGGCGGCCTCCCTTTCCATGCTTATGTTGCCCCTGTCATCCGAAGTGGTGCCCCTGAGGAGTGCGACATTTATGGGGAAAGCCTTGTAAAAAAGCCATTCACGGCCGTCAATTTCAATTACTTCAACTATATCCTGGGTTGTAATTTTGTTCAGCTTTCCACCCCCGCACCTGGGGTCTATGAACGTGTTAAGACCTATGTGGGTAATAGTTCCGGGCTTGCCGGCGGCTATATCCCTGAGAAGGTGGGTAATGACTCCCTGCGGAAGGTTATATCCCTCTATGGAATCAGTGGCAACAAGCTTTCCTATCTTGGGAGCGAGTCCCCAGTGCCCCCCTATGACCCTTTTCAGAAGTCCTTCGTGGGCGAGATGGTTGACACACCTTTCCTTGCCGTCCCCCTGTCCCGCCCCGTAGACAATGGTCAGCCCCCGGAGAGCCCGTCCGGAGAAATCTCTTTTCCAGCTCTATGGTAAGTTCCTGGGGATGCCCAAGGGTAACAAACCCACCGATAAAAACGGTATCTCCGTCCTTTATGAGGTCTACCGCTTCCTGTGCATTTTTGAGTTTATTTTCCATTTTTTAGCCTTATTTTTCCGGGCTTTTCGCCGACTTCCATAAAAACCGGGGAAAAGCCGCGTTGCCGTACAAAGATTACATTTAAACACCTTGAAGGAATTTTGTCAAAACTACCTGCGGATTCTCCATGTCAGAAATCTACAAGATGCCGGAATGGCTTTTGCATCTCTCTGTCCGCTTCCTGGAAGAAGAGGCGGCGTCAGGCAATAATTATTTTCCTTTTTGAACATGATATAATAATGGATTGAATATCTTTCCAGGCCGGTGAAAAGTTTTACGTGGGGGGCCAATATGAGAGGTTTACGCTCATTGAACGTGAAGATGAGGAAAGGGATATCGTTGGAAAAAGACCGGACGAACCCTGAACAGACACATTCGGAATGACAAGATTTGTGGGAAAGCAAATAATGATTTTGAAACCATTGGAAAAATAAGAAAAAATACCATGAAAACGCAGCCGGATTCAGCAAATATATGAAACATAGGAGAAAAAATGAAAAATAATAATGGAATCAACATTGGATGGTCCCGGAAAGATATAACTCCTGACAGAAATGTCTTCCTTGCCGGCCAGTTCCATGTAAGGATCTCAGAGGGTGTAATGGACCCGGTTACGGCAACCGCCATGTCGATTGAATCAGCCGGGTCAACAGGAAAAAAAGATCAGGCCGTCATGGTAAGCTGCGACCTTGTTACCGTGAGCAACGAACTGCGTGACATGGTGCGGGAACGCATAAGGAAAATGACGCCTGACCTCGACCCTGAGAATGTCTTTTTGGGAGCCACCCATACCCATACAGCCCCCAATCCGGGCTCGGACGGATACAAGCCGCAGGTTTTCGGAATAGGATATGACTCTGACATGGACGAGGAAACAGAGAGAAAGGCCGGCATGGCTCTCTTTTCGGAGCTTAACGTTATGCCTCCGGCGGAATACATAGAATTTGCCTCCGGACGGATTGCATGCGCCGTCTCCGAAGCCTGGAAAAACCGCAGGCCGTCGGGCATCTCTTACGGGCTGGGACACGCTGTCATCGGACGCAACAGGAGGATCTCCTTCAAGAACGGTTCAAGCATCATGTATGGAAAAGCCTCAAGCCCGGACTTCAGCCACGTTGAAGGATACGAAGACCATTCTGTTTACGCCATGATGACATACGGAGAAGGCGGAAAGTTGACGGGCATAGTGGCAAATATCCCCTGCCCCTCCCAGGTAATAGAACACCTGTACATGATAAGCGCCGACTACTGGCACAACACCAGGCGGGAAATCCGCAGGAGGTTTGGAGGAGATATATACGTGATGGGCCAGTGCGCGCCCGCGGGGGACCAGTCTCCCCACCTGCTTGTGGGCAGGAGGGCCGAAGAAAGGATGTGGAGATTGAAGGGAAGAAACGCGGAAGAAAACGCACCCCGGGAAGAGATCGCACACAGGATAGCCGATGCCATTGAAGATATTCTGCCTTACGCCGGAAAGGAGATAGACTGGAATCCCGGATTCAGGCACAGGCGCGAAATAGTCGACTTGCCGCGCAGGATGATATCGGAAAAGGATGTAGAGAAAGCCCTTGAGGAATCTCTTCCCCACAGGGAAAAATACATGAAGCTTGCCGCCGGGATAGAGAAAAATCCAGGGACAAGGAAGGAACCGAGGTGGTGTACCGGGATAAGTTCGGCCTACAGGCTGATGAAAAGGGGTGAAAGGGTAAGAGAAAGGCTGGAGACGCAGAAGAAAAATCCTGCAATGCCCATAGAATTGCACGTGATGAAGATCGGGGAGACGGTTTTTGCGACCAATCCATTCGAGCTCTATATCGATTACGCGGTGAAAATACGCGAGCTGAGCAAGGCCACGCAGACCTTCCTGGTACAGAAGGCCGGGTGCAGCGGCACCTACCTGCCCAGCCGCCGGTCGATAGCCTGCGGAGGTTACGGCTCTGTACCGGCAAGCACGGATATAGGCCCCGAAGGGGGAGACTTGCTCGTTGAATGGACGGTCTCTGCCATAAACGGAATGTTCGATGAAGACATACAGAAGGCACACTGAAAAGAAGGGCTTTCCTTTTCTTTTTTAATGGAAAGGCTTATTCTCATTCCATTCAACAGATGGTTTTAGGAAACTCATCGGGAGGATAAAATGTCCGATAAGAAATACAGGATAAACTGGGAAAAGGATTGGAACAGCCAGGCATGCATGTGGCAACAGGCATACGGACATACCCCTCCGATAAGACACCTTAAGAAGGTCCACTCCTCGAGAAAGGCGGCCACAATGATCCTGCTGGCCGCCGAAACGGGCCAGCTTGACAGGATTGAGACCACAGGCATACTGAAAAAACTGGACGGCATGGTATTCAGGGACAAGTCCCGTTTCCACGGGTACATCCGGTGGTACATGGAGGAAGACCTGCCTTCAGATCCCAACTCGACTTTCTTTGCGGGGCTGCCGCTGATAATAACGTGGAAGAAACACGGATCCATGTTATCTGAGGAACAGAGGGAGATTACATCGGGAATCTTCAGGGATATGTACGTGTGGTTCAAGAGGGAATCAATGGAACGAACCTGGTTCTATCCCAATAAATCCCTCGGGGAGCTTACATGCGCATGGATGATATGGGAGATATGCAGAGAGATATACCCCGGCATGGAGGGTGAAAAGGGAGAGCTCCTGAAGCTGATGGAAGAAGCCGCCTTTTACTGGACGGAAAACATGTGGGGATGGGGGGAACACATGAGCGACGGCTACTGCAAGGTCTGCCTCACCGAGCTTTCAGTCCTCCTCCTGCTTGGGAAATCCCTGCCCGGGAAGACGAAAGACTCTTTCAGGAAGCTTTTTGACAGACTCCTTGAGGTGGAAGATATGTATGAAGGAGGCCCGAGGGTGCCTGCCCTGCGCACTTACGCGTTCTCCTCATGCCCGGCCAATGAGAACTACAGGGACACCATAAAACCTCTGCCTGACGAGATAGACATCTCTAAGGTGGATTTTGTAAGCGGTCATACTTTTTACGACCTCGGCTGGCACCAGTTCGCCCCCCCGAGGAAACCTGCCGCCGTGGAAGCCAGGATAGAATGCTTCAACAAGGCGTTCGCCGTTGCCCGCATTGAAAAGGATATCAGGGCGGGATCTGTATCCAGGTTCCCCCTGATGCCGAGCATGGACAGGATAAATGCAGGGCTCTCCTGGCAGAGCATGCCGGTGGCCGTCTCCAGGCCTGGCAAGACATGGATGTACCTTCAGTGGGAGACCGAGGAAGAAGGCAGGATAAGGAGCCATCCGGCAACCGACGTGAAAGAGGCATGCTTCAATTACGGCCTTTCCGGGTCTATCAACCCTCCGGTCACAGGGCGCACATATTCAATCCAGGAAGGAAATGGGATCCTGGTGCTGAGGATCATGCCATCCATTCCGGCCCTGTGCGCCAGGATAACAGACAGGCTCAGGGTCATAGGAGATCCGGGTGAGATGGAGGAGCCTTCGCACGAGGGCCCATGGCACCAGCTCCTGATGAGATGGGAAGACAGGGAAATAAGCGTACACTCCATTCCCCTGCCCTTTTTCGACAGGACATCAATGGACCTTCCGGTACTAAAGACCTGCGGCAATTTCTGCGAATTAATCTCGCCTGAAACGGCAAAAATGGCACCCGTCTCAATGAAGCTGAAAAGAAACGGAAAGTGTCTTGACTGGGACGGAGACAACTCGGGGGTACAGCTCAGGAACAGGCGCATCGTCGCAACGCTCTGGGCATTCTGCCTCGATGGAAGGATAGGCTCTCCCCCGATGTTGAACATATCGATGCCAACCCCCCCCCTTATTCCGCGCATGTACGAAGAAAACGGATGGGAAATTACCTGGAAATGGCCCGGTAAAAACTGGAACCTGCTCATAGACCCGCTTGGATCCGAGCCCCTGAAAGAAACAGGACCGGCCAGGGATGCCTGATACCGCTTTCTGTTGACATGAGCATTATGGTTTCAGGCACTCTTTTTTTTGATTCGCATCCCGCCTGAAGAAATAAGAGCCTGGGTCCGCCTTATAACGGCGGCAAGGGAGGGCGGCCATCACCCGGCCACTCCCAGGAATTCCACGGTGCCGTCGTATATGATCCGGGCAACATCCATGTTATTAATCATTATGCTGATATCTGATTCTTCCGTGCTCAG
>JAKPNC010000131.1 GCA_029548585.1 bacterium
GTGATAAGAAGTGTTTCTGAAAATGAGATTGAGCATGAGTCTCCGGGGACGCCTATGGCGTTAAAACTTATGGTAAGAAGGCTTCCGGGCCCGGCAGGCAACTCCTGCAGGTTTGCGTAAAACATACCTACCACTATCTCTCCCGGGGTATTTATATTGGGCAAAATTGTCCATCCGTCGCCGGTAAGAGTGCCGGGCGATACGCCCGAAACACTCAGGATCGCCGGGTTATAAGAGATCCTTAGATCGACCCCTCCGACATCCTGTGCGTTGTCTATGTTGACGGGCACCTGGAAGGATGAGCCGGGAGACGCGGAAATATCCGGTATGCTGACCACCCTGTCGTTTGTGGTGATATTGACGGTAACCTGGATATCCTTGCTGCCTCCGTTTGAAGAGACGGGGACGGTTGCGGTATAGGCGCCTATGTTCATGCCGGTTCTGTCAACTGTAAGCGTCATATTTTCCGAAGAACCCGGCTGAAGGCTGCCGGATAACGGATCAAGGGTTATCCAGTTGCTTCCCTTGTTGTAACTGACCGGACCGGCGGTCCAGTTAAGAGCTCCTGCTTCACCAGTGTTGGATATGTTTATGACGGCATCCTTCCGGACGGGTACTCCAGGTTCGCTTAGGTTGAAGGTAAAGCTTGCCGACAGGGGCGCCACCGTCAGTTCCTGGGATTCAGAGATGAAGACCGCGGTAATAGAAAGAGCGCCGGTGACCGTTACAGGAAGCGGATTAAGCCTTTCCTGCCCTGCGGGCACGCCGTCTCCTGTCCACCTGTCGAAAAAGTAGCCTTCAAAAGCGACAGCCTTTATATCAACTGCCGTTCCCGCATCGTACCACTCCCCGGCCGGGGCGGGAGGGGAACCTTCCTTGTAAAGCTCGATCGTACCGCCCCCTGCAGGACTTACCCCTGGCGAAAGGATGTACTGGGTTTTCCAGTTCCAGGTTATGGACGAATCCTGGGTCATCACGAATGATGTTGAAAGACCCGCGCCCGAGGCGGAAACATCGCCTGTACCGGTCCATCCCGTGCATGAGTACCTTGTGCCGCCCTCCTCTCCGTATATTTCCGGCGCCGAGGCGGAAACGCTGTCACCCGTGTAGTAAGGATGCAGGCCTGCGGCCGGAGTGGAATTTCCGTAAGAAGAGACAACGGTAAGTATGAGAGGTTCCTTCAACGAGATGTTTACCCCGGAAAGAGCCTGCCCCGGGGATAATATGACGGGATTGGAAGGATAAGCCCCGAATGGTTCGTTCTCCTGGTCCCAGGAACCGTTGCCGTTGACATCCATGTATGCGGCCACGTGATAGGAATCAGAAGGGATATTGCTTAAAAGATAGTTGCCCGGGCTTCCTATACCTGTCGAGAATAAGGCATCCCCCGTGAAATCAGCCGACGGGTAGAGGCCCGTCCTTATAGTTCCGGACGAACCTCCGGGATAGGAGATCGTGCCGGCAACGGAAGCGGCAAGCGAACCGTTATAATCGGCTCCCGATATGTCCGAGGAAAGGGAAAGATAATTTCTTGACGGGGGTGAAAATGCATATCCCGCAAGGGTTATGGCCACGGTGTAATCCCCTGGCGGAAGGTTTGAAAAGGAGTATAATCCGGAGGAGTCAGGATGTACGTTCAGGCTCGTCCCGCCGGAGATAGAGAGAGAACAGGCGGTTACATCGCCTCCTCCCGCAAGAGAAACTCTTCCCTCTATGGAATATCCGGTTACCTGGAAGGAGCCGTTTTGAAAAACTGCCGGAAGGTTCAACGCATTTACGTCGTTTATCTTATTGTTTCCTGTAAAATTAAGTCCTGTCGCGTCATTCACCTCTCCTGCCACTGTAAAGTTGATATTTACAAGGCTTCCGGAGCCTCCGGCAAGACCGGTAAGGGTTGAATCGAGACCCGAGACCGTTACCTGGCCCGGTATGTTTATATTGGAGTTTGTCATCCATCCCTGTGTAAGGCTTCCGGCAGAAGTGCCTGTGGCTGTGAGAACCGAGGCGTCGTAGGTCAGAGTGAAGTTGTAACCTCCCACACCGGTAGCGTCATCTATGTTGACAGGAACCTGCAGGGTGGAATCCGGCCTGGCGTAAAGGGAAGGGATGCTTATATTTGCCGCGCTGAGATTTAATGCTGATAAAGCCGCAAAAAGGATTAAGACATATTTCTTCATTTTCTTTCCCCTTTGAAATTGCAGGCAACATGCGCCCGTGGAAACGGTCAAGCCTAAGCGTCTTTCCCGCGATGAGATGTAATTTGGATAGATATCCTATAATATGCTTTAAAAGGAAATTTTTGTCAAGTTTATTTTTTTACTTTCATTTAAGAATTAAAACCGTATTGATTTCAAAGGATTTAAAATTTAACCGCCAGTCAAATGGGACGATACTGAAATTTGGCTGACATGCGGAAATCATTATGCAGGGAGAGAGAAAAAGAGTGCGACCCCCTCACCTCAATCCTCTCCCCCAGAGGAGAGGAAGAAGAAATGGGAGAATACCCTATCTCCTATGGGCAGAGGGTAAAGGGCAGGAGGAGAGGCGTGAAAGACAGAGGAAAATAAAATTTACGAAAGGAGTTTGGATAAAAGTATAAGTCAATATCAGACAGTAACCCTGCTGATTATAAAATCCCTGTCGTTTGGAATGAGAACGCTTTTGTCTTCTTTCAGGTCATCCAGATGAAGTTCTATTGCTTCCCGTATATTCTTTATCGCTTCTTCTATCGTTTCACCCTGAGAATAACATCCCGGCAAAACTGGCACATCCACCCAATAACCACCTTCATCTGCAGTGTGAATAATAACCGTATATTCCATATTTATTCTCCTCCCTCTTTACAAGAGTTTCAGAAATTCATCTTCTGTCATACCTGCTTTTTTAATAACGCTTTTTAAAAGCCCTATTTTTAATTCTCTGTCTTGCGGAATAGTAACTAACTGTCCGTTTGGCATTTTCACATTTTTGTGGTTTCCCTTGCCTTTTCTTGTTACACCTCCGGCTTTGACAAACACTTTGACAGCATCTTTGCCGTTTACGCCGGAAAGTGATTCTTTCATAATTAGATTATACCATGACTCCATGTAATCGGCTACCATCTCCTTTTTCATATTACCACCCTAAGATGTCTCTGCTCAGGTTCTTCCCTCCTCACCCCTCTTGCCCTACGGGCTTCGGTCAACGGACTCACTGACTCGCCCTTTGTGCTATACGGTGCTCATTATTCTTCGCACCAGCACCCCTCCTTCGCTAAAGCTGCGGACGGGCATGCCCTCTCCCCTGTGGGTAGAGGGAGAAAGAGATGAGGAGGCAATCCTCTCCCCCAAGAGGAGAGGAAGAAGAGCATGCAAACCATGGGGTCTCTTCCTTCTACCCTTGGGGGAGAAGGATGCAGGATGAGGGGGGTAGTTGCTTTTATGCTCCTATGCTTCTGT
>JAKPNC010000135.1 GCA_029548585.1 bacterium
TTAATTTTGCTACGCGTTGATTTAACAAATAGTTAACACCATTCACAAGACAAATCCGGCCTATATTTCCTGTTAATGAAAGCAAAATATCTCCTGGCTTTAATTTGCAGTAATCCGGCATTTTCACAGGCAGTTTAGATAGTCTGTCTTTAGTCTCTTGGTCAAAATGTCGATCTTGAACATTTTTAATAGTAACTAGTCTATATTGCCCCTTTTGGGTAAAATCAGACGAAGAAAAAGCAAATCCTGATAAAATATCAACAAGGTCTTTTATTTTACCAACTTGCCACCCTTCAGGGATTTGCCCGAGTTCGGAGTCAATCATTTTGCCACCGTTTTCTTTGTATGGTTTATCTTTGGCATTGGGAAAATTGAATTTTACAAACCACTCTTTGAAAATCGTCTGTGCAAGTGATTCCAAAGTTTTATTCTGTTCCCGTAAAAGTTCAATCTTATCATCAAGAGAAGATAAAACCGCAGCAATAGCTTTTTGTTCCGGAAGAGAGGGAAGCAAAATTTTAGAGTTTAGGATTACTGAAGGGTTGAAGGCAGGATAAGTAGAAGTTTGAGTATCAGCTATTTTTATTAAAAAATTGGTATACTCTGTAGTTGTTAATAAATTGTATAAAAAAACTGGATCTGATTTACCCTGCTGTGAACCAATAACTGTAAAACCCGTTGAGGCTATAAGGTTAGGTTTTGTTTTTTTAATGAAACAATAATGTTTTAAATTAGGACGTACAGTTGAAATCAAAATATTATTATTTTCAACCACTCTTCTCGCTCGACTCGGAGCTTTATTCAGTTCTATTTTTTGAGTTTGTAATAATCTTCTTTCTTCAACAGAAGCAACATCAATATATTCAATTTCCTTAAGGGGATAGTCTTTATCAATCATTAATTTATTAACAAATGCTACTTCTCTCAATCTTGTTTCTTTCCATCCTGCTGGAATTGTAGAATTTTGCGCTGTCATATTTTATTTTTCCAAAATTAAATCGTCCAACTTCGTATCTTTATATTTTGAGAAATCAGCAGCTACAAGAAATCGAACTGCAAAAGCATGTCTAAATTTCAGGTCTTTTTTATATGACAATAATTTTTGGTCATCATTTCCCATCGACTTTTTTGCTTCGATAACCGCTAAATTATTATTTGTTCCGCGATGATGAATTATAATATCTGGAAAAACCGAAGCAGCATCAGTATCATCTGTGCTAATTTCTTTTTTGAACGATTGAAGTTTTTTAGTATCTAAACCATTTCGATTATATTCACAATCAACATTATATTCGGGAAATTCAAACTGCAAATATTCTGCAAATTTATGAGTTATACTACGCTCATTAGCATTAACACAGAATAAATAGCTATCATTTTTCAGCAGCAGTTTATACGCGGTAATAATTTTTTCTTTAGTTTCTTGTGCTGTCATGATTATTTTCTAAGTAATTGCAAAATAAGCCCGATAATTTTTTCTTTATCTTTTGGGTTGCTCTCGGCCACAAACAGTGTGAGTGCGGTCAGAGCTACGGGTGAAATTGCGTCCCTGCGCAAAATACCTACTTTATTGAGAAACCAGATAAAAGCAAAGGCGCCGCTGCGTTTATTGCCATCGGTAAACGGATGATTTTTTACGAAGAAATATAGCAGATGGGCTGCTTTTTCTTCAAGCGTTTCGTATGCGTCCTGGCCAAAGACAGACTGGAACACATTGCCCACAATTCCGGCGACGCTATTTTTTTGCCGTTCCTGTCCGAAAAGCTCAGTAGTCTGGCCTTTTTTCATTAAGTTTTGTTTTAATTCCATCAAAGCACCAGCCAGTTCTTCAGCAGTAATACGGGCTTGTTTTTTGTTTGCTCCGGTTCTGGGCAGAGCGGATTTGTCGTAAGCGTCAAGCGAAAACCATGTTACGGCAAACATCTTTACCAGTTCCAAGGCATCTTCAGCTTTCACGGCATCACCCGAAGGCAAAAGTTTTTTAATGTCATTAACTGTTTGGAAAAACTTTTCGTAGTTTTTAGCAAGGCGCTTCTTGTTAATTGTATAACCTTCTACTATATGCTTGCGTAAAGTTTTCGTTGCCCATTGGCGAAATTTGGTGGCACTTGCGGAATTAACTCTGTAGCCAATAGAAAGTATTAAATCAAGGTTATAATATTCAATCTTTCGACTTATCTTTCTCTTTCCCTCAATTTGAACTGTTTCCAAAATGGAAACTGTTGATTTCTTATCCAATTCTCCAGTATCGAAGATGTTTCTGACATGCTTGGAAATAGCCGCCTTCTGCACATTGAAAAGCTCTCCTACCTGTTGCTGTGTCAGCAATATTGTTTCTCTTTCTTTATCTAATTTAACCTCTACAGCACCATTAGGCGCCTGATAAACAACAATTTCTTTCTTTTCCTTTTTCATGAAATTATTCTAAATCAACCCCGATATTTTTGAGCTGTTTTGTTATTTCTTCGTTTAACCTTTTTTCTTCCTTTATCTGCTGAGAGAGTCTCTTTGTCAGGTCTGCCATTTTCTCTTCAAACGGAATGCCGTCATCTTCCTCATCTTTGATGCCGACATAACGGCCCGGGGTGAGAACAAAATTATGTTTAGTGATTTCATCCAATGAGGCAGACCTGCAAAAACCTTTTACATCTTCATAGTTATCATCTTTTTTTCGCCAGTTGTGATATGTTTCGGCAATTTTAAGGATATCTTCTTCGCTGAAGGTTCGGTGCACACGGTCTTCCATATATCCGATTTCACCGGCATCAATAAAAAGTATTTCTCCTGTTCTCTTCCGGTCGCCATTGCCTGAACGCTTTCTTGAAATAAACCAGATACAGGCGGGAATACCCGTATTATAGAAAAGTTGTTTCGGAAGAGCGACGATACAATCTACCAAATCGTTTTCAATTAAAGCCTTTCTTATCGCTCCTTCATTGTTTGTCTGGCTGGAAAGAGAACCATTGGCAAGTACGCATGCCATAATACCCCTGGGAGAAAGGTGGTAAACCATATGCTGAAGCCATGCGAAATTGGCATTTGATGCAGGAGGTATTCCATATTGCCAGCGTGGGTCGTTCTGCAAGAGCTGTCCTGACCAGTCGCTATCATTAAAAGGAGGATTTGCAAGGATAAAGTCTGCCTTGAGGTCTTTGTGGAGGTCGTTCAAAAAAGAACCCTCGTTATTCCATTTTACCTGCGAGCCGTCAATCCCGCGGATAGCAAGATTCATCCGGCACAAGCGGTAGGTAGTCTGATTGCTTTCCTGTCCGTAAATCGCAATATCGTCAACCTTTCCCTGATGTTTTCCTATGAACTTCTCACTCATGATAAACATTCCGCCGGAACCGCAACAAGGGTCATAAACCCTGCCTTTATACGGTTCAATCATTTCAACCATTAAGCCGACGATTGATTTCGGGGTATAGAACTGTCCGCCCTTTTTCCCCTCGGCATTTGCAAATTCACCGAGGAAATATTCATAAACTCTTCCGAGCAGGTCTTTGCTCTTAGCCGCGGTATCTCCAAGAGCAATGTTGCCGATAAGGTCTATAAGTCCGCCGAGTGCGGCTTTATCCAAATTGGGACGGGCAAATACTTTTGGCAGTATACCTTTTAAGGTAGGGTTTTCTCTTTCGATGGCTTCCATTGCATTGTCGACATCCTTGCCGATGGAAGGAAGTTTTGCACGGGAATGCAGATAGGACCAACGAGCAATTGGAGGAACAAAAAAAACATTTTCAGCACGGTACTCGTCCGGGTCCTCAGGATTGGCTCCAGAAAAATCACCTTTCCCTTCCTTTATCTTTGAATGAAGTTCTTCAAAAGAGTCAGAGATGTATTTTAAAAAAATAAGACCAAGAACAATATGTTTATATTCGGCGGCATCTATATTCTTTCTTAATTTATCCGCCGCTTTAAAAAGAGCTTTTTCAAATGATTCCGTTTTTTTATTATTTTGTTTTGCCATTGAATCTATTTTACACAATATTTGGGGATATGTCTATTTAAAACGGTATGGGGAAAACTTTTTTGCTGCGGAGGAGTTTTGAGGATGATTTTTCTGGTACGAAAAGGGTCCATTTTTAGAAAAGGATTTGGGGGTTGGTGTCCATATAGTGTCCATGGAAGAGCAGATGAAACCCGAATATCGCGGGCAGAAACTAAATCAGAAACAATGGCGAAGGCAAGAGCAGTAAGGGGTTGCGGAGATTTTGGCAGCAGTGGCGAGGGGTGGCGGAAATGGGCTGAAAGGGTTTAGGAAACCGTTGCTCTGTCCATCTGAGCTACAGGGGCAGAATAAAAGACTCACGCACGACATATATTATATTACAATTGAGTCATTTTGGAAAGGGCTCTTTATGTAAACCCCCTGGAGACGGGAAATACCCCCTGCCGGATGTACGAGCCCTACCTGCGGAGTTTTTTGAGCATCAGGCCGGCGGCCTTTTTTCCCGACAGGAGCATGCCTCCGAATATAGCTCCCATCCTCGGGGATCCTGCCACGGCATTGGCAGCCATGCCGCAGACGAAAAGTCCGGGGTAAACTTCCCGGGTATTCTCATCCAGCGCCTTCTCTCCCTTTTCCGCCCACATGGATTTCTCCCCCGCTACCTTCAGAGATCCTGTCTTCTTCTCCACAATCCTGCATACCTCGCTGTCATGTCCGGTAGCGTCAAGCACCGTCCCGGCCCTCACGGCGAGAGGATCGACGTGAAGCTTTGCTATATCCACGGCCGACCAGTTGACAACCACTCCCGTTACCCGGCCTTCCCTTATGACCACGTCCTCCACCCCTATGAGGTTGAAGACCTTCGCTCCGGCCTTGACCGCCTTGAAGGTTATACCCGATATGGCCTCCACCGCGTCAGCCGTATAAAGCCCCCCGGAGTATTCTTTAAGGGTTATGCCGAATTCTTCGGCAACGCTCCTTGCTTCGTCCTGCAACACGATGTTATTGAACATCATGCCGCCCGCGGGCATGCCTCCGCCCGGCTTGAGATGCCTTTCGAAAACGGCCACCTTCAGACCCCGGCAGGCAAGGTAATATGCGCATACGAGACCCGAAGGACCGCCGCCTGCTATTGCGGCATCCACATCAAGATGGGAGATAAGCTGTTCTGTATATGTTTCAATTATAGCTTTTGAGATTATGTGTTCTTCCATTTGTTGATACTCCATTAGCGTTGTCAGACAAAGGTTGTTTTACCGTTGGGATTCCGGGCTATCCTGAAACGGTCTTTATACCGTGCTCATATTCTTTCGCCCAGGGGCTTTTTTTTATACTTTTCAAAGCTCTCTTTTCCTCTTCCTGGCCACTTTGCCAAAACATCAGTGGCGGAAGAGAGGAGGACGCAGGTGGCGGTGAACAAACACTGATTCTTATATTCCTATCACCCCGGGGGATGGGAGATATGAAGGAGAAACAGGGAAAGAGAGAGGTGACGGGATCCTGAGCGCTTACATCCCGGGATGAGAAATAAAAACCCGGGATCCTGTCATTTTATCCTCTCCAGCTTCAGTAAAGAGAAGTTTGTCAATCGAGTTCTTTCAGGAATACAGGCCTGCCTTCCACTTCACTCTTGTAAGCGGCTTCCATGAACTGCATCATCTCGAGAGTCTCATCGGCTTCCACGGGAGGCTTGCCCGTTTGGAAAAACGCCACTATCTGGTTCAGAAGCTGCGCGTAATAAGGCACCTTGCCCGTAGAGTTTACCCGCTTGAACTGTTTCTCTGCGAAGAGGGTTACCCCGTAACCGCAGGCATAGCCTCTTACACCCCTCACCGTACCTATCCTGCCGCTGTCCCAGACTCCCGTAACAAGGTGGGTTGTTTCGGTCTTTTCGCAGAAGACCTTGCTGCAGCCCGTGCCCATGAAGGAATAAAGCATCTCCAGCCCGTGGATACCGTACCAGAACAATCCCGGATTGGTTACTTCAAGGGACATGGGAGTGACGGCGTCCGCCCCCAGTATTCTCCCAAATTCTGTATCCTTTTTCGCCTCCAGCACGTCATAGTCAAACCTTAGAGAGGAAGAGGAGAACATGGGGCAGTCATTCTCCTTTGCAAGCCTGACTATCTCTTTTGCGTCGGCGTAATTTGCGGCAAGAGGTTTGTCTATGAATACAGGCTTTTTCGCCTTCAGGACGGGAGTCGCTTCTTTAAGATGCCTTCTTCCGTCAAGGCTTTCAAGGAGTATGACATCGCACATGTTCAGCAATTCTTCCATTGAAGATACAAGTTTTACTCCCCATTTTTCAGACATGTCCTTCTTGTATCCCTCGACCCTCTCGTAGCTTGAAGGGATATCGGGACTGAAGGTGGGAAGCCCCGCGATAATATCGAGCCCTTTCACCCTGTTGGGAGATTCCACCTTGGTCAGTTCCGAGAAGCGTATGAGGTGGGATGTGTCAAAACCTATAATTCCAGCCTTTAAATCAGCCATTTATTGCCTCCTTTTACCCGTAAAAGTCTTTACTATCTCTTCCATTAACCTTTCGACTATCGAGCCTTCGCTATAACTGCCTATTATATTATTTTTTCTGAATAAAGCAAATTTTCCCTTCCCCCCGGCAATACCTATATCCGCCTGCCTGGCCTCTCCCGGGCCGTTCACGCTGCATCCCATCACGGCCACCTTAAGCCTCTTCACCTCGGGGTAACGGGTTTCAAGTTTTCTCACTCCCTTCTCCACCCTCGACAGGACTCCGGCAAGCTCTACCCGCGTCCTCCCGCAGGTGGGACATGAGATAATCTCGGCGGAAAACCTCCTTAGCCCCGCCGCCTGAAGAACGGCCCTTCCAACCTTTATCTCCTTGTGGGAAGGCTCTGTCAGGGAAACCCTTATGGTATCTCCTATGCCTTCCAGCAACAGCGCGCCTATGCCGAGTATGGACTTGCTCTCGGCAAGATACCCCTTGCCGGCCTCGGTTATACCCAGGTGGAGAGGATAATCGCACGCCTCCGATATCTGCCTGTAGCACTCTATCGTCTCACGCACCTGGGGAGTCTTAAGTGACAGAACGATATCGTGAAAATCCCTGTCCTGGAAAAACTTAAGGGTATCAAGGGCGGAGCTGACCATGCTCAAGGAGAGAGATTTCTTAATTTTTACTGACCCGGAATTTATTCCTATCCTCATGGGGATCCCCCTGTCCGAAGCCTCCCTTATGATCTCCCCGAGATACCTCCTGCCCATGTTGTATGGATTAATCCTTATCTTGTCGGCTCCCTTTCTCATGGATAGAAGGGCAAGCCGGGGAAGATAATGGATGTCCGCGACGACCGGGACGGCGAAGCTCTTTCTCAGAACGGGTATCGATTCGGTATCCTTCTCGTCAAGAACGGCAACCCTTATGATCTCCGCGCCCGCAACCGTCATCCTCCTGAATTCCGCCAAAAGAGGCAGGATGTCCCCCGTCGGAACCTTTGTCATGCCCTGGACGGAGACCGGAGCTCCTCCTCCAATCTCAACGCTTCCAACCCGCACTTTCCTGGTCTTTTTTCTCATCTGGATCTCACAACATTTTCCAGGACCCTCACAACATCGTTCGCCGTCACGTAAAGGGCAAGGAAGATAAGGCATACGATACCCACATACTGGATTATCTCGAGTGTCTTCTGTTTCGGAGTGACCCCCGTTATCCTTTCCACCAGTATCCCGAAAAGGTGGCCCCCGTCGAGAACAGGAAAGGGCATCAGGTTGATTACCCCGAGGTTGATGCTTATGAATGCCATGAAGTAGAGGAACTTCCCGAGCCCGTAATGGACTATCTCGGCGCCCCACTGGGCTATCCCGATAGGGCCGGTAAGCTGTTTGGCGGAAACCTGCCGTGTAAAGAGCATCTTCATGGCCATGAAGATGCCGTAGATCATCCTTCCGAATTCCCTGCCGGCCCTTTGCACTGCACCGGGGAAATTGAATTTCTCTATCTTTTCCATGGGAGCGATACCGAGCTTAAAAACTTCTTGAACGGATTTGTCCCCGATCTCCCTGTACGGGGCGGGAGCGACGCTGAAAGAAAGAATTTCACCGCCACGCTTCACTTTCAGAATAACATCCGCCGTCTTATCTGCATCTATTGACTGCTTTATCTTCATAAGAACATCCAACCACTCCCTGCACGGTTTTCCGTTTACTTCAAGAATCTCGTCGCCAACCCTGATCCCTGTTCCGGCGACAGGCATTTTTTCTTCAAAAGAACCTATTTTGGTACCATCGTATCCTGGAACCCCGAGCATGAAAACAGGTACGAGAAGAAGCACGCCGAGAAGGAGATTGTTCAGGGATCCGGCCGCTATGACCTGCGCCCTGTGGCCCGGGCTCTTGCCCATGTATTCCCATTGTTCTATTTTTCCCTTATCCCCGTAGTCCTCCCCCGCCATCTTCACGAATCCGCCGAAAGGCAGAATGCTTACCTGGTATACGGTGTCTCCCTTTTTGCGGGAAAAAATCTTCGGGCCGAAACCGAGCGAGAACTTTTCGACCCTTATTCCCACCTTCTTGGCAAAGAAGAAATGGCCGGCCTCGTGAACGACAATGATTATGGAAAACATGACCAGTACCGCTATAATGGATAATATCATCTTTTCTCCTGTGTTAAGATGCGCCGGCAATCCCGGCAGCCTTCTCCTTGGCCCAACGGTCTATCTCGTATATATCCTCTATGCTCACCTCTGATCTGTAAGAATGCATAGAGAGGACCTTCTCGGTTATCTCGGGGATATGCCTGAAGCCAATCTTTCCCCTCAGGAAAAGGTTCACGGCTTCCTCGTTGGCGCTGTTCAGAACCACGGGAAAGGAACCCTTCTTTTCGATAGCCTCAAGGGCAAGGGAGAACCACCTCGAGCTTCTATCAGCAGGCTCAAGGGTAAAGCTCTTTATCTTTCCGAAATCTATCCTTTCCCATGAGGTATCCCTTCTCCCGGGATAGTCCATGACAAAGCTTATCGGGTACTTCATGTCGGGCATCGAGAAGATCCCCTTGACGGTGCCGTCATCCATCTCGGCAAGCCCGTGTATGACGGCCTCGGGATGTATCAGGACGTCGAGCTTCCCGGGGGGCAGGGAAAAAAGGTAGTGCGCCTCTATCAGCTCGAAAGCCTTGTTGAACATGGTGGCGGAATCAACCGTTATCTTATCTCCCATGTTCCAGACGGGATGGGAAAGGACCTGGCTGACCGTGGGATTGGTTATCTTTTTCCCGTGAAAGGGGCCGCCTGAAGCGGTAAGGTAGACCTTCCTGATCCTTCGACGGTCCTCACCGAGAAGGGCCTGGAATATGGCGTTATGTTCGCTGTCCACGGGCAGGACCACCGCGCTGCTTTTCTCCATCATTCTGCCGACAATGGATCCCGCCACCACCATTATCTCCTTGGTGGCAAGGCCTATTCTCTGTCCGTTTTCGAGCGAACGGATGAAGGCGTTGAGGGTAACGATTCCCGGGATGGCGTAGATCACAAGATCTATGCCCGGGAGTGAAACGATCTCTTCAAGGCCTTCCCGGCCGTAGAAGAAAGATGTTTTGCCGAACCTCTCCACGAAACCTGCATCCCGTTCCTGCATGTATGCGAAGGATGGCAGGAATTCTTCCAGCTGGAGGGCGAACGTCTCCCTGTTGTTCCGGCACGCAAGGCCCAGGACATTCCACTCTCCGGCTTTCCGCCGAACCACCTCCAGCACGTTCTTGCCCACGGTACCCGTGCTTCCGAGTATCACGATATTTTTCACAATCCTCCCGCTGTCAGGACTTCATTATGTCCGTGATTTCCAGCATCGACAGGTTCCTGACATCAGTCTCTGACGGGGCAGAGCTCCACTTTGCAAGTCCGGTTTCTGAAATCATGCATCCTTTACCGTAACATTGGTCGAGAATATCGTTCATGCCGGCAACCGACACCTGGACATCCCCGTCCGGACGGGTATTTTCTGAAATGTATTCGCCGGGTATTTTCAACACCGAAGCGGCCTTATGGACCCCGTTGACCACGAGGGTCTGAGCCCGGGCAATCTCAATGCCGCACACGGGTATATCCCTTTCTCCTTTCAGCCATCTTGCCACCTGGACGAAAGGATTGACCGGCCGGGCATCGTCCGGGAGAAAAGTCTCCCCTTCCATGGAGAAGCCGGTTTTCCACGACTTGTCTTTTGCGGCGTAATCAACACTCAGGCTCTTTTTTTCTCCCTCGATTCTTATGAGGGGGCCTTTTGTGCTTTCACAGGCATGGGAAGCCGTCCATACTATCTCCACGCCCTCCCCGGTAATGATCCTTGAAGAGACCGTGTCCGCTGACTCTATCTCGTTGGCCCTGTAAAGCTCGGCCTGAACGGATACGGGAACGGCGCTTTTGCCTGGCTCGCTCCCGGCAAGGAAAAGCGCCAGGTTGATATAATGGGCACAGGCGTTGTTCATGGGAGAATCGAGAACAATGGTCCCGTTGGCCACGAGCTTCCCTGCCCACTGGTTCCTGTTGAAGTAAGACCTGGACCTGGGCCACTCCGCAACGACAACCATCTTTTTTACCCTGCCTATATCTCCGGCGAGGAGCTTCCTTTTCAGTTCCCATATTATTGGCTGAAAACAGAGCTGGTACCCTATGAAGAGCTTTTTCCCGGAGGCCTTCTCGGCCATGGAAAGGGCGTCCGCATCCTGTATGGCGCCCGTAACCGGTTTTTCGAGGTAGACGGGAAATCCGGCTTCCAGGGCCCTGGCCGCCATGGGCACATGAAGGGGTATCCCGACCGGAAGGGTAATGCAATCAAGGGAATCCTTCATGGCAAGCAGTTCCTCGTAGCCATCCCTGAGCTTAACCCCCCTTGCCTCAAGTTCAAGGGCCAGCTTCTCGTTATTCTGCCTCATGTAGGCAAGAACTGCCGTAAGCTCAACAGGCTGTCCCGAATCCTGGGCCGCCAGTATCTGTCCTATATGGCTGCGAGAGTAACCCATTATCCCGACAACTCCAAACCTTGTTCTGTCCATCTTCTCTCCTTTCATATTCACCTGGTTATACCTCCAAATCTTCTTTTCCTCTTCTGG
>JAKPNC010000136.1 GCA_029548585.1 bacterium
ATAATTTTACCACCTTAAGCCCTTCGTTCAAAAAAGACCTATTTCAGGAGGAGAGACTTAAAAAGCGTTTCCGATTGTGTCGGGAGGAGAATGACGGGCAGAGAACATTGGAATCCTCAAAAGAACAAACATATCTTGAAGTTTACCTGCTGTAACTTCGTATAAACAGTGGCATTACCGGATAGACGGCTACCTGGGATATGCAGGCATAACGTCTTTCCTGTACCGGAATTTATACAACAACATGGATATCAAGGCATACCTTCGATAAAAACCTTGTTATAATTTTTATCCGCAACCCATATATCGTCTGCGGCATTGGATGTTAGCCCGCTATGCACAAGATGCACTTCCCTGAATCTTTCTTTTGTCACAGATTCCACATGTCCGTCGAGAAAAAGAACATTAGCGTTGTTTCCGTGCCTGAAATGGACAAATCCGTCTGCGTTCTCCCTTGCATCGCATAAATACCACTGGCAATGGTACCTTGAGTCACTCTGCGCATATTGCAAAGAGACGCAGTCGGCAAGAAACCAGAAAAGGCCGGGTTGCGACTGGATATAACGTCTTGTGTTCACAAAGTAATTGTCATACTGAAACGCAGCCGCTGTATCGATGTATACATAGGTGTTTCTCACTCCATATACGCATCTTTGGTCAGTATCCGGGTCTGCGTCCGGAGAGTAGGGTTTTTGAGAAGGGCAGTATCTCAATTCTCTTGGTATAAAACTGTTCATCGCAGTTTTTTGCAGCCTTGGATAGAAAAATCCGTCCCAGTTTTCGGCATACAGGAAAAATTGAGTTCCCAGCTGTTTAAGGTTGTTTATGCAGACAGCCGATTTTGCCCGCGCTCTTGCCCTGCTTAAAGCGGGAAGCAGCATACCGGCAAGTATGGCGATAATGGCTATTACCACAAGCAGTTCTATAAGCGTAAATCCCCGGTTCTTTCTCATTTATTTCACCTCTCTTTTAGGGTTTACAGCCAAAAACAATTCAGCCCGACAATTCCTGTCAGTCCGGTTTTACTCAGTCCAGTATATGTTAGAGAGCAGCATCGGCCTGTGCTGAAAAGTTGTGCGCGGATCCGGAGGCGCATTTACATTGCATTTTAAGGCGTTGGGGAACTGGGTCACATCTGCCCAGCTGAAACCTTGCGATCCCCCGCTCACCCAGTAAGACGGGTTTTTAGGAGTCGCCACCCACTTTACCCTGCCATCGACATACAGGGCATTTATTCCTTCCACTCCATGGTTGCCGTAAAGCCTGTAAAGCCGCCATGTATGGGGAGAACCGCCCCTCGGGTCGTCCGTCATGATAGCGGTATCCGGATGTGTCTGCACGTTTAAACCGAGGGCATAAGTATAAGAACAGCTTGACACTGCTCCTCTGCCAATAGCGCCGCTTATACCGGTGGCGGGGGTTGCCCTGTAAATGGCGCCTTTTCTTTTTTCGTAAGGTTTATCCATGCCATTGCCGGGACATATAAAAAGTTTGTAGTCCGTTATATATTGGGCTGATTCAAACTCAGGGGTTGAAGGGTCGGTCTGTCCCGTGATGAGAGCCAGGGAGACATTGGGTTTTGAAGTTATATAGCCGGCGCTGTAACTGGGATGTCCGCTCCATATTGCCGCATCGTCAAAATCGTGGTTAGGGAAATATCCTCCCCAATCGTTGGCGTATATCAGGAGCGCCAATCCCAGTTGCTTAAGGTTGCTTATACATGCCGCCTTTCTTGCATTTGCCCTTGCCCTTTCCAAAGCAGGCAGAAGCATTGCCGCTAAAATTGCTATTATCGCTATAACCACGAGCAGTTCTATCAGAGTAAAGCCTTTTTCGTTTTTTTCCATCTTTCACCTCCTCTCTTTATTTGGGATTCTGCCAAATTTGGCTATGCTTTAAGTAGCGTTTCTATTAATCTTTCAGTTTATTAAAGCATTGATAGCCTCCCCCTTTCTTCCCATATCGGACATGATCCGGCATCCCATACTCATAAATAATTTCTGAATCAGGTCCAGATAAGAAAAAGGGTGGGATTCGGGATGATAAACAAAAACACGAAAAGATTTTTCAATGAACGATTATCTCTGGTTTTCCCAAAAAGCGCCTGCTCTTTTCTTGCATAATTTCACATTTCATTGTGGTTAATTTGATTTTTATAAGCTCATCTGCAGTATGTCATAATAATTTGTTTTTGTCAAGTATTTATTGATTTTTATAAATACGATAAACATATATGTTCTTAAACCGTAGCCGAACCTTTTGCGGGAAAAATGGCAATAAAGAAAAACGTTAAAGAAGGATTCCGTATCAAGCCCGGGATATACCGGATAAACCCCTGAGAAACCTGGAAAACCTGTATATCCAGGCCGCAGCAGCCGCCACTGCAACCCTTGGCAAGGTAATCCATGGAGCGAAAGCGCCCACGGCGACAAAAAGAAGGGTGTCTTCAAGAAGTGAATGGCAAAGGGCTATGGAACGGTTGAGGATTTCAACCTCCTGCGGATCGAGGACGCCCGATTCGATTTCCTCCAGTATGACAGTCGCCCCGTAAGCAAGTCCGAGGGTGTTGGCAACTATCCAGAGAAAGGCCGTCTTTCCCGGCAGTCCCATGGCCCTGAGAAGAGGCCTGAGGATAACGGAGAGAGGACGCATGAGGTTGAACTCCGCCAGGATGGACTGCAGAAACATCAGGAGTACCAGTATCGCGGAAACCCTGCCCATGAGAATGAAAAGGCTTTTCGCCCACGTTTCCATGATTTCCGTAAACGCACCCTGAACGGCTGTCCCGCCGGTTACAGCCACCGGCACACCCGGGTGAGCGGGCAGAAGGTAATTGAGGGCAAGAGCCGCCAGCAAGCTCATTGATAACCTGAGAGAAAGGACCCCCAACGCCGACATGCCTGCCTTCCTCTGGACATGAACCTCCACGGGAAGGTTATGGCTGAAGAGCATCATCAAAGCGAGTATTGTCACCTGCCTCGGATTCAGGGCCATGGTGCCCATGGCCGCTATACCTGCATATATGTTTATGAAGGCCCCTGTAAGAAAAGGAAGAGCGGCCTCCCCGGGGAGTCCTGCGATCCTGAAAAACGGTGAGATAAGGCGGCCGAAATGCTTGAGAAGTCCGCTGTATGAAATAATTGTAACGATCAGGGAAACGGGCGCCATTATGGTCAGAAGCCACACAGCTGACGCAATTCCCTTTTTAAAGCCGTTTTCCAGGCACCGGGAAAGGCGTCCCGCGAAGGAAAACCTGCCGCCATAGGATCTTCCAGTCTCTTTTACCATCTTATTTCCACCTGTATTATTTCCCATTCCGGAATGATACTGTTTTGAAAAGCCGTCTATTTAAAGTTTCATGCAAAAAAATATCCCATAGTATATCACCCTCAGTTTTTTTAAACAAAAGAGGGAATGGAGGCAAGCCGTAAAAAGGGATTTAACCTTCACATGGAACACCCTGAATAAAAAAGTGTCTAATCATTAAAACAGGATGAATGTCGCTCCTGCTTGTGGACAGCCTGCCTTATGGTATAAAATAGGCTGATGGAAAAGAGAGGCAGGAGAGTATCTATGACAATTAGCTAACATGCGCAGAAATTTGCATGTGAGAAAGCCACAAAACACCTTGCAGGGAGATAAAATGAGAAAGACAGGGTTATTCGTTGCGGCGGCATCGGCAATAGCGCTTTTCCCGGTAATCTTCTTTTTCGGGGTGGAGGCATTCGGACAGAAAAACCTCAATCAGGACAGGCAGAGGGCAGGGAAGCTGATGCAGGAGGGTAACTACAGGGAATCCTTTGAGATTTTCTCCGCACTCGCGCTCGATCCCGCTGACGATCCAGGCCAGGTTCCCCATGACATGGAGAAGGCAGTAAGCTGCCTGGCAAACCTCGGACGCACCAACGAATTCGACGGTTTCATTGAAAAAGCGGTGAGGATTCATTCGAAGAACTGGAAAGCGCTTGCAAAAGCCGGAAGGCTCTACATGGACACAGAACACTACGGATCTATAGTGGCCGGAGAATTCATCAGGGGACCCCACCGCGGACCTTCGACGGTGGCAAACTCATTTGAAAGGGACAGGGTCCGGGCAATGCAGTTGTACAGGGCTGCGATTGAAAGGAACATCATGGAAAAGGCCGCGGAAAGAGAGCCATCCTCCACTGGAGAGATTTTCCTCTCTCTTTCCGGGGCGATACTGGGAAACAGGGGATGGAGCCAGGCATGGAGGCTCCAGTACATTACCGACACGAATACCCTGCCTGACGTTGAGGAAGGATATTACATGTACGACTACAGGACCTCCTTCAGGGGCGCACCGGTTAATCCCGACGGCACGCCCGTTTTCCACATGATGCCGGAAAGCTGGGAATCGGCCGGAACGGACGGTGAACGATTCAGATGGTGCCTTGCACAGGCGTCAGAATACGCCCCTGAACTCAAGGGGCGCGCCATGAGCGACTGGGCTGGATTTCTCCATGCCCAGTTTGGGGTGGAGACCATGGGGTCGTACAGGTTTCCATACGGAAGGGTAAAGAGGGAAAATGGGAAAAGGGATGAAAGCGGACCATACGCCGTGAGCAGCCTTGAAGAAAGCGAGACCATTTCAAAACTTGCAAACGGCATAAAAAGGTTCAAACTGCCGGAAGAGTTCAACCACATAAGCATATATAGGCAGATTGCCGACGAGGATAAAACCGGGTACGCGCAGAACGCACTGTACCAGCTGTCCGCCATTTTTGAAAACAGGATGCAGTATGAAAAAGCCGCCGGATTCTGGGAGAGGAATATAAGGGAATTCTCCGATCCTCATGGAAGCAAGAAGGCGAGGCTTGATCAGATCACAGGAAACTGGGGACGTTTCGATCCTGCCGCTACACAGCCTGCCGGCTCGGGGGCAAGCGTTGAATACATATTCAGGAACGGTAAAAAAGTGCGTTTCACCGCCCGGGAGATAAACATTTCAAAGCTTCTTGCCGACACGAAAAAATATATAGAGTCAAAACCCCGAACCCTGGAATGGAACAGGATAAACGTACAGGACATAGGATACCGGCTGGTAACGAACAAGGAAGAGATATACGCCGGCAGGCAGGTGGCGGAATGGGAGCTGGAACTTGAGCCCCGGGAGGGACATTTCAACAGGGTGATAAGCGTCTCCACGCCCCTTCAGAAGGCAGGCGCATACCTTCTGACCGCATTCATGGAAGGAGGAAACAGAAGCAGTATCGTGCTCTGGGTTGCCGATACCGCCATTGTCAAAAAGCAGATGGACAACGCCATATACTATTACGTTGCCGACGCCGAAACGGGACTTCCCGTGCCCGGCGCAAAACTCGAATTCTTCGGATACAGGCAGAGGTGGAGGGAAACGAGAAAGTCCGGAGAAGCAAGATACGAGACGGATACCAGGAATTTCTCGGAAACAACTGATCCGGACGGCCAGGCTGTCATAAAAGCGGATGAGAAGAACAGCAACTACACGTGGCTTATAACAGCCACGGCAGGAAAAGGAAGGTTTGCCTACATGGGATTCACAGGCATGTGGACTTCCGTATACCGTGACCCTGAGTATAACCAGGTGAAGTATTACTTCATGAGCGACAGGCCGGCATACAGGCCTGGAAACAGTGTTAAATTCAAATGGTGGATCAACACGGCGAGGTACGAGCAGGAAGGCAAATCCAGTTTTGCCGGGCAGAGGCTGAAGGTCGGCATCAATAATCCGAGAGGTGAGAAGGTATTTGAGAAGAGTTATTCCGCAGACGATTTTGGCGGCATAGACGGCGAATTTCTTCTGCCGGAAGATGCAGTGACAGGCATCTACTCGGTCACGGCCAACGACAGAGGCATGGGAACATTCAGGGTCGAGGAGTATAAGAAACCTGAGTTCGAGGTGAAGGTCGAGGCCCCCGCGGAACCTGTCAGGCTGGGAGATAAAATAACCGCCCGGATAGAGGCAAGGTACTATTTCGGGCCGCCGGTGAAGGAAGGGAAGGTGACCTACAAGGTTTTCAGGTCTTCAAGCCCGGACGAATGGTATCCCCCAATGAGGTGGGACTGGCTTTACGGAAAAGGATACGGCTGGTTCGGATACAACTACGAATGGTACCCAGGATGGGCCGACTGGGGATGCTTCAGCCCCTGGCCATGGTGGCGGCAAAGGCCCCGGGAACAGCCTGAACTGGTAGCCGAGATGGAAACGGAAATCGGGGATGACGGCATTGTAAAAGTCGAGATAGACACGGGCCCGGCAAAAGAGATGCTCGGGGATACTGACCACATATACGAGATAACCGCCGAGGTGACCGACATGTCAAGGAGGACGATATCCGGGCATGGATCATTCATTGCGGCACGAAAACCTTTCAAGGTTTATGCCTGGACTGACAGGGGACATTACCGTGCCGGGGACGACATGCTCATCAGGGCACAGGCCCGGACTCCCGACGGGAAACCCGTGACCGGCAAGGGCATCATAAAACTGCTGAAGATATCTTACGTTGATGGAAAACCCAGAGAGACAGAGGCCGCCTCCTGGAGCTCCGAAACGGATGAACAGGGAGAGATCAGCAAAAGAATTAAAGTCTCCAGCCCCGGACAGTACAGGGTAAGCTGTACGGTTACCGATGGCAGGGGGAACGAGATTGAGGGGGGGTATATTTTCAGCGTGAGGGGGAAAGGATCATCCACAGCCGATTTCCATTTCAACGACCTGGAGATCGTCCCGGACAGGGCGGAGTATAAACCGGGCGAGAAGGCAAGCCTGATGATAAATACGGCCAGGACTGGCGGCTGCGTGCTTCTCTTTCACAGGCCTTCCAACGGTGTTTACCTTCCTCCCAGGGTGATACGGATGGAAAGCAACAGCATAACAGAAGAGTTGGAGATAGTGAAAAAGGATATGCCCAACATCTTCGTGGAAGCCGTTACGGTCAGCGGCGGGAAGGTATTCCAGGAGGCGAGGGAGCTTGCGGTACCTCCTGAAAACCGGATTCTTGAGGTTTCCGTGGAACCGTCAATGGAAAAGTACAGGCCGGGAGAAAGAGCGTCTCTCAGGATACACGCAAGGGATTCGTCGGGAAGTCCTTACAGGGGAAGCCTGGTGATAACCATGTACGACAAGTCCGTAGAGTACATCTCAACGGGCTCCAACGTGCCGGACATCAGGGAGTTCTTCTGGAAATGGCGAAGGCACCACTATCCTTCCAGGGAAACCAGCCTTGACAGGATGGGTCACAACATATCAGACATAGGGATGCAGGATATCGGGATATTCGGCCACATGTCAGGGAACGAGGATAGTATAGATGGGGAGAGAGAGATGGCGAACGGCATAGCCCGGGGGAAGAACAGGATGTACAGGGACGGGCCTGTGATGGAAAAGATGATGGAGGTTTCCGCCTCACCGGCGGGGGCGGATGAGGCATCCGGGATGGCGGATACCACGGCAGGCTCAAAAGAGCAGGGAGATTATGCAACTCCCCAGGAACCTGCCGTCAGAAGCGTCTTCGCGGACACCGCCCTTTGGGTTGCTTCCGTCGAAACCGACGGGCAGGGCAACGCATCTGCCGAGGTTAAGTTGCCGGAAAACCTTACTTCATGGAAAACAAG
Organism: bacterium; assembly: GCA_029548585.1. Lineage (GTDB taxonomy): Bacteria > Ratteibacteria > UBA8468 > B48-G9 > JAFGKM01 > JALNXB01. Next base: position 7,618 of record JAKPNC010000136.1, read on the forward strand.
GGTGTGGGCAATGGGTGAAGGAAGCCGCGTTGGCGAAGGATCCGCCGGGATTGTCACAACCAAGAATTTCATAGTCAGGCTTCAATCCCCGAGGTTCTTCGTGGAGAAGGACGAAGTCGTCCTATCCGCCAATGTCCATAACTACCTGGATTCCGCCAAGAATGCGGATCTTATTCTTGAAACTGAAGGAGGCTGCCTCGAAATGGTTAAACCTTCCCGGATGAAGCAAAGAATAACGATCAGCGCAGGAGGGGAAAAACGGGTTGACTGGAGAGTCAGGGTTATCCGTCCGGGAGAGGCCGTAGTCAGGATAAAGGGCGTCACGGACGAGGAATCGGACGCCGTGGAGATGAGGTTCCCGGCTTACGTTCACGGCATGCTGAAGACAGAAAGCTGGTCCGGGCACATCAGGCAGGGAGAGAAAAGGGCATCGTTATCTTTCAGCGTGCCGGCAGAAAGGCGGCCAGAAGAAACCAGGCTTGAGATAAGGTATTCCCCAACCCTTGCCGCGGCCATGGTAGATGCGCTTCCATACCTGGCAGATTATCCTTACGGATGTACCGAACAGACCCTTAACAGGTTTTTGCCTGCCGCGGTGACAAAGAAGACGCTTCTCGACATGAAACTGGATCTGGGTCAGATAAGAGAGAAAAGAACCAACCTCAACCCCCAGGAAACCGGTACCGGAACCGAGAGGGCAAAGGAGTGGAAAAGGCCGGAGGCCAATCCGGTCTTTGACGAGAAAGAGCTGGAACGAATGGTAGCCGCAGGCATAACAAGGCTTGCGGCCATGCAGTCTTCAGACGGGGGATGGGGATGGTTCAGCGGATGGGGGGAGAAATCCTGGCCTCATACGACGGCTACCGTTGTACACGGACTTCAGGTTGCCCGGGCCTGCGATGTACCTGTGCCTGAAGAAATGATCGGACGTGGTGAGGATTGGCTCAGAAAATACCAAGATGAACAGGTACAACTGCTGGAGAACGCTGCGGGGAAGAAACCGGGCTCCAGGTGGAAAACCTCAGCCGACAATATCGACGCGCTGGTATACATGACGCTCGTGGATGCAAACTCGGACAACACCAGGATGAGGGAATTCCTTTACAGGGACAGGACGGAACTCTCTGTCTACTCAAAGGCCGTTTTCGGACTTGCCCTCCACCGGGCCGGAGATATCTCCAGGAGGGATATGCTCATGCGCAACATATCCCAGTATGTCGTGGAGGACAGCGAGAACCAGACTGCATACCTGAAGATGCCCGAAAATAACTGCTGGTGGCTCTGGCACGGAAGTGAAACGGAAGCCCATGCATATTACCTGAAGCTTCTTGCGGCAGCGGATCCGTCAAGCCGGGTTGCCCCGGGGATGGTGAAGTACCTTCTGAACAACAGGAAGCATGCCACGTACTGGAACAGCACAAGGGACACTGCCCTGGTCATTGAAGCCTTCTCGGACTACCTGAAGGCAAGCGGCGAAGACTCTCCGGACATGTCGGTAATCATACTTGTTGACGGAAGGAAAGCCGGGCAGGTGCGCATTAACAGGGAGAACCTTTTCACTTTCAACAACCTGGTTGTGCTGTACGGTGACGAGATAACTACCGGCAGGCACACTGTCGAGTTAAGGAAAGAAGGTACGGGCCCCCTTTATTTCAACGCCTACCTGTCCAACTTCACGCTCGAGGAACATATAACGAAAGCCGGCCTTGAGATCAGGACAGAGAGAAAGTATTACAGGCTCGCCAGGGAAGAAAAGAAGGTCAAGGCCGAAGGGATGTCCGGACAGGCGCTTGATCAGAGAGTCGAGAAATACAGGAGGGAAGAACTGAAAAATCTCGACAGTCTCAAAAGCGGCGACCTCGTTGAGGTCGAACTTAAAATTGAGAGCAAGAACGATTACGAATACATCATGCTGGAAGACATGAAAGCGGCGGGATTCGAACCCGTGGATGTGAGAAGTGGTTATTCCCGCAACGGGCTGGGAGCATACATGGAGCTGAGAGACGAGAAAGTCTCCTTCTTCGCAAGGATCCTTCCAAGGGGTACCCACAGCATCAGCTACAGGATGAGGGCGGAAGTCCCCGGAAAGTTCAGCGCGCTCCCGACAAAAGCAAGCGGCATGTACGCCCCTGAACTCAAAGCAAACTCAGACGAGATAAAGTTACTGGTAACGGACTGACGGGGCAAAAGGAATTCTTCACTCTATCGTTATCTTCCTGCGCTCAAAAAAGATCTTGCATACCTCCATGGCAAGGAGCGGAAAAGTCGAGACTGCCAGTACCATGACCCAGTCTGCCAGGCCGAGGGGCTCGGTCTTGAAAATCCTTCGGCTGAAAGGAAAGTATACGACCGCCACCTGGAGGAGAAAAGAAGTAACGGTTGCCAGTATGAGCTTGGGATTGCTCATGAAACCGAGCCTGAAGACGGATCTTGTCATGCTGCGGCAGTTGTAGGCGTGGAAGAGCTGGGAACATGCAAGAACGATGAAAGCCGCAGTCCTGGCCCGGCCTATGCCTTCATTCTCGACGTAAAGGACAAATACGAAAGCCAGAAGGCAGCAGGCCGCTATGAAAACGCCCTGGAGAATTATTGTCAGGCCAAGTTTTTTTGTCACCACGTGTTCGCAGGGTTTCCTCGGAAGCCGTTTCATGATGGCAGGATCGATGGGCTCCACTCCCAGGGCCAGAGCCGGCAGGCCGTCGGTAACGAGGTTTACCCAGAGTATGTGAATGGGCAGAAGAGGAACCGGCAGGCCGATGAGGGCGGAATTGAACATCACGAGAATCTCTCCCGTGTTGCATGAAAGAAGGTAATGCACAAACTTCCTTATATTGTCATATATGCCCCTGCCCTCTTCTATGGCGGCAACGATAGAAGTGAAGTTGTCGTCGGTCACGACCATGTCCGACACCTCCTTGGTGACGTCTGTGCCGGTGATGCCCATGGCAACACCTATATCGGCTTCCTTAACCGCCGGGGCGTCGTTGACTCCGTCCCCCGTCATTGCCACCACGTGTCCGGCCTTCTTCCAGGCTCTTACCACCCTCAATTTGTGTTCGGAAGAGACCCTGGCGTAGACAGATATGCGTTCTATGGTCCTGCCGAGAGCTTCCTCGTCCATGGAATCAAGTTCTTCCCCGCTCAATGCCAGCGAATCTTCCCCGAAAAGGCCCAGTTCCCTGCCGATCGCCACGGCGGTATTCTTGTGATCCCCGGTGATCATTACAGACCTTATTCCGGCGCTCCTGCATCTCGATATGGCTTCCCTGACTTCCGGCCTGGGAGGATCTATCATGGCGACCATGCCCATGAAAACAAGTTCCTTCTCAACGTCCTCCGGCACGAAAGCCGGCATGCCTTGTGGGAGTTCCCTCCGTGCAACGGCCAGGACCCTCATTGCGCCATCGGCAAACCCGGAGTTGGCATCAAGGATCCTCTGCCTGTCCTGGTCGGCAATGGGAGAAGATACTCCGCCTTTGTCGATAGAAGAGCATCTCCGGAGCACCTCCTCGGGCGCCCCCTTGGTATATGCGACGAGGCCCCCGCCTTTCCTGCGGATGACAGTCATCATTTTCCTTTCCGAATCAAACGGTATCTCGTCCACGAACAACTGCATCCCTTCACAACTCTCTTTCCATATGCCGGCTTTCGCCGCCGCCGTAAGGAGAGCGGCTTCAGTGGGATCCCCGACTATGGAATATCCGCTCTTATCCACTACAAGCTGGGCGCCGTTGCATAAGACGCACGCTTCCAATACGTCTTTCAGGAGGCCGTAACCTCCGACATCTATCTTCTTTTCTTTCAGGAGGTATTCGCCCTCGGGCCCGTATCCAACCCCTGTTACATTAAACACCTCGCCGCCGGCGTATACCGATTTAACGGTCATCTCGTTCTTGGTGAGAGTTCCTGTCTTGTCGGAACAGATAACGGTGGTGCATCCGAGGGTTTCAACGGAAGGCAGTTTCCTGACAAGGGCGTTGCGCCTTATCATACGCTGCACGCTGAGAGCCAGAACTATCGTAACCACCGCAGGCAGTCCCTCGGGTATGGCCGCTACGGCAAGGCTGACAGAAGTCAGGAAAACTTCCACGAGGGCGCCCCCCCGGAGTTTTTCAAGGAGGAATACAAGAGCAACAAGGATAAAGCATGCCTTCACTATCATCTTGCTGAATTCCTCGAGCTTTTTTTGAAGAGGGGTCGATTCCCGGTCTATATCCTGTATAAGGTGGGCTATCATGCCAAGTTCGGTTTTCATTCCCGTGAACACTACGGCCGCCCTTGCCCTTCCGGATACGACCGATGTCCCCATGTATACCATGTTCGCCCTTTCCGCAAGGGGGATCTCCCTTGCTTCCATGGGTTCAACTGTCTTGAGAACAGGGGTGGACTCACCGGTAAGGCTGGCTTCCTGGGCGCTGAAATTGGATGTCGTCCATGAGAGGCGGCAATCCGCAGGCACATGATCTCCCGACTCAAGCTCGACGATATCTCCCGGCACCAGTTCGGATGACGGTATGATGGCATGGATACCCTTGCGTATCACTTTTGTTGAGGGAGAAGACAATCTCTTGAGGGCAGCGAGAGACTTTTCGGCCTTGTGCTCCTGTATGAATCCAAGGATGGCGTTGAGGATGATTATGGCCACTATGACAATGGCATCAACCCATTCCTTGAGAAAACCCGATACCAGGACGGCTCCGAAAAGGACCCATATGATGAAGCTTTTGAACTGATCGAGAAATATCATGAAGGGCGGGCGCCCCTTTTTCTCTTCAAGCCGGTTGGGGCCGTATTTCCGTGTTCTCTCTTCAATTTCAGATTCGGCAAGCCCCGCGTCGAGATTCGTATTGAGTATCCGGGCGACTTCTTCTACCGGTATGTGCCAGAATTTTTTTTCCATGAATTGCTCCGCAATAAAGAAACCGTGATTTTGCGCATCAGGGAGCGCCTGGGCAAACCAGGTTTTATAAAGGGCAAATTACATCAGGTTATGGTGTTTTCAGAGATGCAACATTAAAACATTTTCGGCTTTCATTGTCAAGATTTGGGTATGACCGCTTTGCCGGAATTGACAAAGATAAGAAAGGCATTATACCAGTATATTCCCTCTTTAGACCTTTCCCCGGGGAGAGAGAAAAGGCCCCGTTGCTTGCATGTTCTTCGTCCTCTCCCCTGGGGGAGAGGGTCTTCCTCGTTTTTTCTTCCTCTCCTCTTGGGGGAGAGGACATGCCCGTCCGTAGCTTTAGCGTAGGAGGGTTGAGGTGAGGGGGCACGCTCTTCCTCCCTCTACCCATAGGGGAGAGGGTTGGGGTGAGGGGGGCTTTAAAACATAACAAAAAAAACAGAATCACAACAACATAAAAACAACTAACCCCCTCATCCTTTTTCCTTCTCCCCCAGGGATAGAAGGAAAAGACTCCGTTGCTTGCATGTTCTTCGTCCTCTCCCCTGGGGGAGAGGACATGCCCGTCCGCAGCTTTAGCGGAGGAGGGTTGAGGTGAGGGGGTCTTTAAAACGGTATCCTCAAGATTTCTTTTCCAATTTTTTTTCAAAAATGTAATATATGACGGGGACGACAACCAGGGTTATGAGGGTGGCGCTCAAAAGTCCTCCTGTCACTGCCCTCGCCAGGGGAGCCTGGAACTCTCCGCCTTCTCCCAGCCCCATGGCCATCGGCAACAGGGCAAGACCCGTCGTAGAGGCAGTCATAAGTATGGGGCGCAACCTGCGCCTGCCGGCCTCTTCTATCGCTTCCTTCAGGGGCATGCCGTCCCTGTTGCGCAGGAGAATTATATGGTCAACAAGAACGATGGCATTATTAACCACTATACCCCCAAGCATGATGCATCCTATGAAGGACTGCATGTTAAACGTCGTGCCCGTGAGAAAAAGCAGCCATACCACTCCAATAGCCGCCGGCGGTATTGAAAACATTACAACGAAAGGATCCCTGAGGGACTCGTACAGGGAAACCATCACCATGTATACGAGAATGAGGGCCAGTATGAAAACCCCCGCAAGTTCACGGAAAGCTTTCTGCTGCTCTTCGTACTCGCCCGTGAAGTTTATAGTGAATCCCGACGGCACGGGTATATGAGCCAGCTTGGACCTGATATCCTTGAGTATGAGTCCCACGTTCCTGTCACTGGTGTTAGCCGTTACGGTAACGATTCGTTCCTGGTCCTTCCTCTCTATCCGTACCGGGCCGCTCCTTGATTCCAGCCTGACAAGATTCTTAAGCAGGACAGGTTCACCGTCCTTGTTTGCAAGGTAAAGGTTCAGGATTTCTTCCAGTGTCATCTTGTCGGAATCCAGGAGCTGGACGTATATCCTGTACTCGTTTCCCCCGTCCCTGTAGTATCCGGACGTCTTGCCGCCAAGGGCGGTCTGAAGCATCTTTGCCACGTGCGAAACGGTGAAACCCATGTCCTCGGCCTTAACCCTGTCTATAACGACAATCTCTTCGGGCATGCCCGATTCCCGGCTCACCTGGGCATCGGTTATGCCTTCCGTGCTTTCAACCGCTTCCTTCACGCGGTAAGCAAGCATGTCTGCGGTTTCAAGGTCGTATCCCCTGATCTCGACCGAAACCCTTTCGGTCGTACCCGAAAGCATCCTTGTAAACATGCCCGTCCCCGCCCTGGTCCTCACCGTAACCCCGGGTATGCCGGAAAGCTTTTTACGCAGGTCTGAAACCACGTCTTCGCTGGAACGCGTACGTTCTGATTTGGGCTTCAGGGATATGCGGATCTGCCCGGTATGGCTGTCGGAAGACATCCAGCCGCTGCCCCCGATATTGGCCACCATGCTCTTCATCTCGGGAACTTCCCGCATGACTATGGCCTCCATAATCCTGAATTTTTCGTCGAGGACAGCAAGCCTCGTTCCGACTTCCATCTCCACGTTTACCCTGACCTCTCCCTCGTCGCTCTGGGGCATCAGTTCCATTCCGACCATGAGGCCGACTCCAAGACTGACGATAAGGGCCGCCGAGACAGCAAGAAGAACGGATTTCCTGCGTTTCAGGACAGTACTGAGAATCTTCTGGTAGTAGGCATCCATCCCTTTAAATATGCTGCCGCTTATCCTGTAAAGCCTGTGGCCCAGCCTTTCCCCTTCATGGTAATCAGGGCTGACGGGATGAAGGTACTTGGATGCAAGCATGGGTATAAGTGTCAGAGATACAACAAGCGAGCAGAGAAGCGAAAAACTTATTATGAGGGCCAGCTGTTTGAACATGACACCCGACATCCCCCTGACGAAGATAAGAGGCAGGAATACAACTACAGTCGTCAGCGTGCTGGCTACGACTGCGGCGGCAACCTCGTGTGCCCCGTTCACAGCCGCGTCTTCCGGGCTCTGCCCGGCCTCCCTGAGCCTGTAAATATTATCAAGCACTACTATCGAGTTGTCCACCAGCATGCCAACCCCGAGGGCCAATCCCCCGAGAGTCATTATATTGAGGGTGAACCCGGAAAAGTATATGAGCACGAACGTGGCAATGATCGACAGGGGTATGGTCACCGATATGATAAGGGTGCTGCATATGTTGCGCAGGAAGAAGAGAAGGACCAAAACAGCGAAGATGCCCCCGAAAAATGCCGAGGATCCAACCTGCGAAATGGAACTCTCGATGAACTCGGAAGAATCGATTATGGTGGTAAGGGTTAACTGCTTCAGCTCCCTGTTGATCTTTTCCACCTCTTTCAGCACACCTCTCGCCACCTCAACGGTATTCTTCCCTGACTGCTTGGTAATGGCAAGCTGGACTCCAGGCTGGCCGTTGACCCGCACTATCCTGGTAACCTTCTGTGAAGAATCCTCAACGGAAGCAATATCCCGCAGCTTTACCGGCACGCCTCCGAAGATTCCCACAGAGGTGTTTCTCAGCTGTTCGATATCGGCGTATTCTCCGGGAGTCCTTATCACTATATCCCGGTTTCCCCTTTCAACGGAGCCTGCCGGAAGGGTTATGTTGCCGTCCTCTATGGCCGAGGTAATCTGCTCGAGGGGTATGGACATGGCCCTGATTTTGTCGGTACGAAGGTTAACCCTTATCTCCCTCTCAAGGCCTCCCCTTATATCGAGAGATGCGACACCGGGGACCCGCTCGATCCTGTACTTTATCTGCTCGTCTATGACCCTGCGCATCTCTATGGGATCAAGGTTGCTGGAAGCCCCTATTACGAGTATGGGCATGCTCGACGGGTCAAATTTCCTGAGGGTGGGACGTTCAATATCTTCGGGAAGGCGGGATATTATCCTGTCAATCCTGTCCCTGATATCGTTTGATGCCGCGTCAAGGTCGGTACCCCACGTAAAGAGGACCCTGACCCGGCTGCTGCCTTCAGAGGAGGTGGACGTAATCTCTTCAACCCCGGGCACGGCGCTCATTGCCTCCTCTATGGGCCTGGTGACAAGCTCTTCAATTTCCTCGGGACTGGCATTCTCGTAACTTGCGGAAACGGTTATAGTGGGATAGGTCGTGTCCGGCATGAGGTCTATTGGAAGCCTTCGCAGGGCTATGCTTCCAATGATGGCGACTATAAGCGCCACCATGGTCGTCAACTTCGGATGCTTAACTGAAAAATGCGCTATTTTCAATTCTCTTCCTCCATTGTCATGACAAGAAAGGTCTTATCTTCTTACGGGAACTTACATGTAATAACCGCCGTTTATGCCCACCACCTGGCCGGTTATGTAAGCGGCATCTTCCGACGCGAGGAAGACCGCAAGCCTTCCTATCTCTTCCGCCCTGCCCCACCTTCCGGCCGGTATCTGCTTAAGAAGAGACTCCCTTACCTTTTCCGGTATGCTGCTTAACATTCCCGTTTCAATAAAACCGGGCGCTATGGCGTTAACGGTAATCCCCTTTGACGCAACCTCCCGCGCCACGGATTTTGTGAATCCTATTATGCCTGCCTTTGATGCCGCGTAGTTTGATATTCCGAACCCCCCGGCCTGGCCCATTACCGAAGACGTGTTTATGATGCGACCGCGTCTTGCCTCTGACATGAAGCCTATGACAGCTTTCGTGCAGTTGAATACCCCCGTAAGATTGACTGCCAGGACATCGTCCCATGCCTGCCTGTCAAGATTTTTGAGGGTCGCATCCCTGTTTATGCCTGCGTTATTCACAAGGATATCTATCCTGCCAAACCTTGACAAGACCTCTTCAACCATCCCGGCCGCCATGCCGAAGTCAGAAACGTCGGCTCCGACCTTGATCGCACCCGGGCCGATCTTTTCCAGTTCCCCGACAACCCTGTCGGCATCCGACCTGTTGACGCCCTGGCTGTCATCAAAATAATTGACGGCAACTGAGGCTCCTTCCATGGCCATCTCGCGGGCTATCGCCCTGCCTATGCCGCGAGAGGCGCCGGTTATCAGAGCAACCCTGTTCTCAAGACGCATATACGCCTCCGTGTTGGTTATGATCAGAATGACGATAAGCTCCCGGGCATGGCCCGGGCGTTACAATGATCCTTTTTCGTATCGGCTGATACGGGTTATCCTGTAAAATCAGGCGGCTTCATTTTCGAGGACCATAGCCAGTCCGTTGCCTCCGCCCATGCAGAGCGTTGCCAGGCCGTACCTTGCGCCGGCCTCAGCCATTGAGTAGAGAAGGGTTACCAGGATCCTTGCCCCGCTTGCGCCTATCGGGTGTCCCAGGGCAATGGAGCCCCCTTTGACATTTACCCTCGAAGGATCGATACCCAGTTCTCCCATGACGGCAAGGCTCTGGGCAGCGAATGCCTCGTTCAACTCCACGAGTCCGACATCACCGATATCAAGTCCGGTTCTCCCAAGCAACTTCCTTACGGCGGGAACCGGGGACTCCATGACCATGCCGGGTGGAAGGCCCGAGGTTGCATACCCCTTTATCGATGCAAGGATCCTAAGACCCCTCTCCAAAGCCTTTTTCCTGGTGGTAACCACCAGTGCGGCCGCCCCGTCGCTTATTCCGGACGAGTTGCCCGCGGTAATCGTACCGCCCTTGCGGAAGGCAGGCTCCAGGGATGCGAGTTTCTCCATG
>JAKPNC010000172.1 GCA_029548585.1 bacterium
GGTACAGTGTGAAACCTCCGTACTTTAAGCTTGTATGGAACGAGTCGAAAGCGCCGCAGGGAGTGAGGTACTATAACGTATACCGGTCAGAGTCGTCAAAATTTGAAACGGGTCCGGGGACGCTTGTTGGCAGTACGACGGAACAGGTATTTGTGGACTGCGTTCTTGAGCAGGGTAAAATGTATTATTACCGGGTGGTTGCGATTGATAACTGGGACAACCGCTCTGCGGGTTCCCCGGCACTTGCAGTGGAAGTGAAATAAAATGCAAGATCCGGCTTGCAAAGTTCAGAGAAGAAGGTCCGGTTTTCGTAAACATAAGGAGCGGGAATAATGAGAATCTACATCATGACAGACCTGGAGGGAGTGGCGGGAGTACAACAGTCTCTTGACTGGTGTTATAATAACGGGCGATATTATAACAAAGCAAAGGAATTTTTAACCATGGAAGTCAACGCCGCTATAGAAGGTTTTATCGAGGCAGGGGCAACGGAATTTCTTGTTGCTGACGGCGACGGGGCCGGAGGCATCGACCAGCTTCTTCTCAATCCAGCGGCGGAATACGTATGCAACTGGCCTGCAGGGGAAGCGTCTTTTTCTCTTACAGACGGGAAATTCGATTTTGCCGCATGGGTGGGACAGCATCCCATGGCGGGTACTGCCGGGGGACATATTTCCCACACGGGGAACATGGGGGTTGTCGAGCAGGCGGTCAATGGCATACCTGTTGGAGAGTTCGGCGACCTGGTATTTCTTGCCACGGAGCTTGGCATCCGAGCTATACTTGCAACCGGATGCGAGGCTTTTTGCAGAGAGGCGCAGTCGTTGCTTCCCGGGCTTGAAACTGTTGCCGTCAAAAAAGGAACCCAGACAGATCCGGGCAACTATCTTTCTAAAGACGCTTACAGGAAACATAATATATCCGCAATCCACCTCTCTCCCGAAGAGGCCCGCAAAAGGATAAGAGAAGGGGCAAAACGGGCTCTTGGAAGGGCTAAAAAAGAAGATTTCGGGCTGGCAAAGCTGCCTGCGCCGCCTTACGTGAGAACAAGGATTATGAGGGCTGATGGCGAAAATCCTCCAAGGATAATCAAGCAGTCCCATCCTTCAAGCATTCTTGAAATGAGAAGGTCAGCTATTTCCGTGGAGGTCATGCCGATCAACCCGGCGGATCCTGCCATAAGGAAAGTCATAGGAAGTTAGCAGGTTTCAAGTTGTATGCCCTTTAATTCCTCTATCCTGTGGAGATGGATGCCATACGATGACTTAAAGAGCATTTTTCTTTGTCCAAGGTGAAGAAGAAAAAGGGATTTTCCATGGTAAAAATTGCCGGGAGAGTGTTATTATTGCTGATTATGGCGGCAAGGGTGCTTGTGGCAGAAAGTCCTTCAAGGGAAGCCGGAGATTCCGCCGGGAACGCCAGCGGGATTGTGAGGCTCTACAACTTTGACAGCGTGAAAGATATCAACAGCCTGGTTAAGAATTTCGTCTCCGTCCAGGGAAATCTTTCTTTTGTCTCATACTCTGAAATTGCCTATATACCGGCCGAGCAGGAGGAATTGAATGTTGACCTGAAATCCCTGAAGGTCGTGGAAGGAAGAGAGCCTGGCATGAAGGCCGTGCGTCTTGACAGGGGTTTTTACCAGGGTCTGCCTGTTAACATTGAAAACAGGGCTTTTACCGCCGGTGCATGGTTTCGCATTCCCGCGTCCGGAGAGCCTGCATCCGTAAAAAAGAAAAAAAGCATCCTTTCAGTTGGAGGGGACAGGCAGGGGTGGAAACTGGATATTGAAACAGGCAAGGAAGACATGCTTATTTTCTGCATGGGACATACCCGCGGGAATTCAATTGTTGAGGCAAAGACATCCTTTTCTGAAGGTAAATGGCACCATGTTGCCGCTTCGTGGGACGGTTCTTCAATTAACCTTTTTGTTGACGGAAAACAGGCAGGAGCAGAACTCTCGGGAAAAGTTGTTTTTCCGGATGATTACGAACCCTCTGCACTTCCTTTAAGAATAGGGTACTCGGAAGACGGGGAAAAGGGAGTGCCTCTCGATATAGACGAGATCGTGATATATAACAAGGCTTTAAGCGCAGAAGAAATCTCGGCGGTTTTCAGTAAAACGGAGGCCGTGGCTGTCAAAGGAGGGATGGCTGAATGAAAAAGACATTTTACCTTTTCGCGTTTTCTTTGCTTTTCTTTCTGCCTTTTTCTCCTGCGGAGTGCCAGGAATCGGCAAAAAAACCTGATGCCCTGCTGAAGCCTCTTGAACCCTACGGCGGGTTTATCATGAAGATGGAAAAGGGAGCGAGGATATGGACGGACAGAGAAGACGTTTTTCTCGAAGTGCCGGGAGTCCTGGAAGGGAAGGGATACATATGCTCACCCATGCAGTACAGCGAGGCCCTGGTGGAGAAAGAAGGATATGTCTATGTCATAACTCCCTCCCCCGAAGAAGATCCCGTTAGAGGCAGGTTTTCCAGGAGCGCCGCGGGCAAGGTGATACCCTATTTTGCCCCCAATCTTATCGAAAAGGATTTTGAACGTATGACAGATATCCCAGGATTCAAAATTTCTTCCAAACTCAAGGAAACGGTGGAAGTCTACAGGAAATACGCGCAAAAAGGAGAAATAATAAAATACGGCAGACCGAGCTGGGGAGTTACGGCGGCGGAATTACCGGATGGGTATAAACCGGTTGAAGCAGCAAAGCTTGTAGTTGAGGAAGTCTTTAACCGTCCTGCCGGGATTAATCTGCAACCCGGAGAAGAATACGCCTTTAAACGCAGGACTTACCAGGGCGTGCCAGGAATAGAGATAACGCCCGGCGGAAGGCTCTGGGCATCCTGGGTTGCATGTAACTGCGGAGTTTACACTGAAGGGCCGCGAAACTACGCGGTTCTTGTTACAAGCGCCGACGGAGGGAAAACATGGTCCGACCCTCCCGTTCTGGTTGCCCAGCATCCCGTATGGTCCATAGGATGCATCGACCCCATGGTATGGCATGACCCTGTCGGCAGGTTCTGGTACGTATGGACAAACAGGGATGTGGCCCTCGACATCCATAATTCGTGGGGGATAACGACAGAAAACTCCGAAAATGGAAATCCGGCATGGACAGACCCGAAGAAAATCGGCGAGGGTACGCTGATGAATAAGCCGACGGTACTTTCAACGGGAGAATGGCTTTTCTGTTCCTCCAACAGGGGCTCTCCTGTGGATGTTTACATCTCAACAGACAAGGGCAGGACTATATCCCATTTTTCAGAGGCGGAAGTTCCCGGAGCGGGGTGGAACGAACACATGATAATAGAAAGAAAGGATGGAAGCCTCTGGATGCTGGTCAGGACGAATAAGGGCATAGGGCAGACCTTTTCTTATGATAAAGGCAGGACCTGGACAAAGGGAGAACTTTACAGGGCCGGGCCCAGCACGAGGTTCCATATCAGGCGCCTGCGGTCCGGCAGGCTTCTGCTCATAACTCATCCCGTGCCTGATCCCATGGCAGAAAAAACAATAATGAGAACCAATCTTACGGCATATCTTTCCGAGGATGAAGGAAAGACCTGGCCCTGCGGGCTTCTGCTTGATGGACGCGAGTGGGTATCTTACCCGGATGCTTCCGAAGCAAAAGACGGCATTATATATTCCGTGCATGACCACCACCGTCCCAGCAAGATGGAGATAGTCCTTTCGGTCTTCACTGAAGAAGACATAATGGCGGGAAACCTTGTAAACAAGAACTCGCGTCTGGGAGTGATAATCAGCGGACGGGACAAAAAATAGGAGGATAGCATGAAGAAGTCATTTCACAAGGTATTATTTGTGTTTCTTTTTACAATTTTTGCATTCAGGGTTTTTGCAAACGGGAATGCCAGCGAAAAGGAAGAAAGCCTTCGAATAAAACTTGACATAACATCTCAGGCAGGCTGGGGTGGTTCGAGGGGAGGGAATTTCAGCAATTTTTCATACGATGAAAAAACCAAAGTTGCCTCTTTCGTCCTTTCATGGAACTGGCAGGGTATTACAAAACAGGTGGAACTTCCTCCGGGCCGTTACATCCTGCGCGCAGTGGTTAAGACGAATTCTTTTGCCGCAAAACTGTATATGGACGAGATTCCTGTCCAACTGGCGAACGTATTCAACATGCCCATAGGAGTTTCGAATGAATTCAGGGAAATAGTGCTTCCTTTTTATGTTGACGGGAAGGAAAAAAAGAAGTATTACGCCGGCATAGCCAGGGTCTACCTGGATCCCTCCAAGCATGAAGCGGTCGTGCAGGTTAAGGAGATGGAAATAATCCGCCTTGGAGATACCGCTCTGCCCGACAACTGGGCCTCAAAAATTTCAACCAGCATAGTTCACGGTCTTGATACCCTCAAAAACATATCCCGTCCGGACCGTCCCGGAAAGGTTATCTTCAACGATGCATTTGTAGGCACGGAACTCTGGCTCATGACCCAGGGTGGAGAGGTCAACATGTCCTATGCCGGCTCCCAGGATTTCAGCAACGAAGGAAAGTATTTTTTTGCGGGCAAGAGGTCTCCCGGAGATATAATCAGGACAGACGGGACCTACCGGTACAGGTCGCCAAGGTCCGGAATGTGGGCAAACAGGATTCCATGGCTGTTTCCCTGGGAAGAAAAGAGGCTTTCCTCGGAAGGCGACCCTTCCGGATGGATATGCACTTCCAGAAACAACGCTTCTTTATCTTTTCTGAATCTCGAGACGGGAAAGACCTACACGATAAACCTGCCTGTAAAGCCTGGATGGAGACTGATACAAACTCCTTCCGAAGACGGGGGCAGGGGTCCCCGGCTGAAATATATAACCCGGGAGATTCTCGTATGGCAGTCGGAGGACAGGAAACAGCTGGGTATCTCCGACATGGAAGGCAACAACTTCCGTTCTTTCAGGGTGAAGAGCATCTCCAAAAACCCCGAAAAGGACGTGGTCTATCCGGCGGGAGAAAAAAACATGGAGGCCTATGCAATGAATTCCGTCTGGGGCAAATCAGGCATGAACTGGTCAAATGCGGTCGACAAAGACGGCACGAGGTATTTCCTTTTTGAGATCAACAGGAACAGCTATCTTTCCGATGAGAATCCCTACCAGGTATGGGCCCTGCCCCTTTCTCTTAACGATAACAGGGGGCTGCTGAGGGCAGTGGTCAATCCTGTCGTGAAACAGATACCATGGACGGGTGAGAGACCTCCGTGGAAAGGAGACAGCTGGTGGAACCTTGCCGGAGGGCTGCCGCGTTCGGGAGACAATACTCCTCTTCTGCTGGAGGACGGCACACTTGTACATATGAACGCGCTGGGCATGCACAGCGACCTTTTCAACACAGTCAGCGTTAACAATCCTTACAACGGCGAAGTGCGGTTTATAGGCAATTACCCGGGTCTTGACCATGTCTCGTGGCCCCACGAGTTCCGGCGGGACAGTGGTTTTGCGTACATCTGGGCGAAGGTTGTTCCCACCGTGCCTTTTATCATGGCAGATCTTGAACACGATACCCTGTGGACAGTTGCCGCGATGAATTATTACGATGTAGACGAAAGGGCGAAAGTGGCAGCTTCTTTTGCCCGGGCGGGAGCTCCCGGAAGCGGACGCGTGCAGGCAAAATTAATCTGGTCACATGCCAATCCCAGTCCCGACTACACCAAGGCCGGGTATGCTTCGTCCATGCTTACCGTGGGGCGTCCCGAGTACCAGATAGGAGACGCCTATATAGCGGTAACGAGATATCCCCAGCCGCCCGTGAATCTGAGAATCATAGAAGATGGACTCGCGTGGGAAAAACCGCGGTACCATGCCGAGATAAAAGGATACAACCTGTACCGTTCAAAAGAAAGCGGCAGGGGATACGTAAAGGCAAATAGCGAGTTGATAAAAGGAGAATCTGTTCGGGCACCTTCTGACGGCAGGGGATTTTACGTTATGACCTCGGTTGAACATTCGGGTCTGGAAAGCAGGATGTTCTCCAATGAAGTACAGGCAGGAACAGACAGCAGGTACAGGCTTTTTTACGAGGCGGAAGAAGGTAAAATAAACAAGCCTATGGTACCGTTTTTTGAGCCGAAGGCAGCGAGTAACGCGTACGGGGTTGCGGTAACCGATCCGGCACTGTTATATAAAGAAAGGCTGGAAAAGGGGCTGAAAGGGAGCGTCGCGTTGAAGATAGAAGTTCCTTCGTCCGGTTCGGCAAGACTTATGGGTCGTGTTCGTGGCATGAGCCGGCTGGAATGCGAGAGCTACACGACAGGCTGGCCGGAAGAAGGGCAAGCCGGGAAGGGGAGTTTCAGCGTGAAGGTTGACGGCAAGCCGGCTGGCAGAATACCTGTGTCGGGATACGGGTGGAAGTGGGTATCTGTTGACACGGGTTCAATGCCGCTGAGAGCGGGCATGCACGAGGTAATTCTTGAGACCTCGGATGCGGGGATAGCTGTTGATAACATAATGGTTACCAACGATATGGGTTTTACTCCTGCCGGGAAGAGCAATGCTCCTGCGGTTCTTGCCGGTACTCTGTCCGGTCTGAAGGCTGAAATCGTTGTGGTGCAGGGGGATGAACTCAAAACGGGGGGATACAGCGTGAAGCCTCCTTACGTGAAGCTTTCTTGGAATGAACTGAAAGCGTCCCAGGGAGTGAGGTATTACAACGTGTACCGGTCAGAGACGCCAAAATTTGAAACGAGCCCTGCGACTCTTGTTGGCAGTACGACAGAGCCGGAGTTCGTGGATTGCGTTCTTGAGGCCGGGAAAACTTATTATTACCGGGTGGTTGCTTTAGACAACTGGGACAACCGCTCGACGGGTTCGCCCGCCCTCGCAGTAAATATTAAGTAGAGACCGGAATTTTGTCGTCCTGAACTTGTTTATCCTGTGTAACAGGGTTTCTCCTGACAGGGATTCAGACTCTCTTTCTCTTCATTCATGAAGAAGACATAATGGCGGGAAAACTTGTAAACAAGAACTCACGGCTGGGAGTCATAAACAGTGTACGGGACAAAAAATAGGAAGATAGCATGAAGAGGCCATTTCACAAGGTATTATTTGTGTTTCTTTTTACAATTTTTGCATTCCGGATTTTTGCGAACGGGAATGTCAGCGAAAAAGAAGAAAACTTTCGAATAAAACTTGACATAACATCTCAGGCAGGCTGGGGCGGTTCGAGGGGGGGGGATTTTACTGATTTCACATACGACGGAAAAACAGGGATCGCCTCTTTCACCCTTTCATGGAACTGGCAGGGTATTACAAAACAGGTGGAACTTCCTCCGGGCCGTTACATTCTGCGAGCAGTGGCGAAGACGAATTCTTTCGCCGCAAAACTCTACATGGATAAACAGCCGCTTTCCATCGGAGATATATTTGTCATGCCCATAGGAGTTTCAGATGAATTCAGGGAAGTTTTGCTTCCTTTTTATGTGGAGGGTAAGGAGAAAAAGAAGTATTACGCCGGCATAGCCAGGGTTTATCAGGATCCGGCAAAACACGAAGCGGTCGTGCAGGTTAAGGAGATGGAGATAATCCGCCTTGGAGATACTGCTCTGCCTGACAACTGGGCCTCAAAATTATCAACCAGCATAGTCCACGGTCTTGATACCCTCAAAAACATATCCCGTCCCGACAGGCCGGGAAAGGTTATCTTTAATGACGCTTTTATAGGCACGGAGCTGTGGCTGATGACTCAGGGTGGACAAACAAATCTTCTTTATGCGGGCAACCAGGATTTCAGCAACGAAGGAAAATATGTTCATGCTGGCCATAGGGTTCCGGGAGATGTAATCAAATCAGACGGAACGTTCCATTATGCAAATCCTTTTAAAGGCAAAGCGGGCAGTTGGGCAAACAGGATGTTGTGGCTTTTTCCCTGGGAGGTAAAGAGGCTTCCTGCTGGCAGCGACTCTTCCGAATGGATATGTGTCGGGAGAAACTATACAGAAGAAAATTTCTTGAATCTTGAGACGGGCGCAACCCATAAGATAGAATTTCCCGTTAAACCTAATTGGCGCATTATCCAGTCGCCTTCTGAAAATGGAGGGCGCGGTCCGAAACTTAAATATATAACCCACGAGATTCTTGTCTGGCAGTCGGAGGATATGAAGCAGGTTGGATTATCAGATATTGAAGGCAATAACTTTAACGCATTTAAGATAAAAAGCATATCCAAAAACCCAGAGAGAGATATAGTCTACCCTAATCCCGACCGCAAGTTGCGATTAAGCCACAGGGCTATGGATTCGGTATGGGGTAAAAACGGTAAAAACTGGGCCAACGCAGTAGACAAAAACGGCACAAGATACTTCATGTTTGAAATAAACAGAAATAATTATTTTACTGATGATAATCCTTACCAGGTATGGGCTCTGCCTCTTTCGTTCAGTGACGACAGGGGTCTCTTGAGAGCAATAATTAATCCTGCCGCAAAACAGATACCCTGGACGGGTGAGAAAACCCCTTGGAAAGGAGACAGCTGGTGGAACCTTGCTGGGGGACTGCCGCGTTCGGGAGACAATACCCCTCTTCTGCTGGAGGACGGCACGCTTGTCCA
>JAKPNC010000186.1 GCA_029548585.1 bacterium
CCACTTACGGGAAAGGCCTCAAGGGCAGGATATGCACTCATTGGGCGTTGAATCCGCATCCCACCCTGATCCCTGCAATAGAGGAAGGTTTTGTTGAAAGCGTACATTCTTTCGGAAGCGAACCGGGTATGGAAGAATACTGTGACCGGAGGCAGGACATATTTTTTTGCGGACAGGACGGTTCAATGCGTTCGTCGAGGACATTCTGCCAGCTTGCCGGCCTGTATGCC
Organism: bacterium; assembly: GCA_029548585.1. Taxonomy (GTDB): domain Bacteria; phylum Ratteibacteria; class UBA8468; order B48-G9; family JAFGKM01; genus JALNXB01. The sequence continues at coordinate 231 of JAKPNC010000186.1, forward strand.
ATTGACTGTTTTTTGGGGGCGACCCTCCAGATAGACAGGTTTGGCAACAGTTCAACGGCCACAAGGGGAAGAATATCAGGATTCGGCGGGGCTCCCAACCTGGGATGCAATCCCCCCGGGCGCAGGCACGAGACGCAGGCCTATATGAAGGCCGGCACTGAAGATTCTTTCCTGAGGAATTCGATAGGATCCTATCCCCGGGGCAGGAAGATTGTGGTACAGGTTACACCTACGGTTAGCGAAAAGAAGAAGATACCTGTTTTCGTGGAGGAGCTTGATGCCGTTTCAATGTGGAGGGAGAAAAAGTTTAACACCCCTCCGGTGATGATATACGGAGACCAGGTTACACATATAGTGACCGAAAAAGGCATAGCGTTCCTTAACAGATGTTCGGACCTCGCAGAAAGGATGTCCGCGGTCAGGGTCGTGGCCGGGGATACACCCGTCGGCAGGACTGTGAAACCCGGGGAAACGGATTTCCTGCGGAAAAAGGGCGTCATTGCAACCCCAGGGGATCTCGGCATAGACAGGAAAGATGCAAGCCGGGAGCTTCTTGCCGCGCAATCTTTCGACGATCTTGTAAGATGGTCCGGAGGACTTTACAAGGTACCTGAAAAATGCTTTTCCAGCCGTAAAAATTAAATGAGTTTTTTGAACACGTATTGCAGAGAAGTGGGAAATTTGTTATAATATTTCAATTTAACCTGCTTTAAAAGGGATATTTGAGAATTCGGTTCAATAGACAGTTTTCTGTTAATCAGGGGATATAGCTCAATTGGGAGAGCGTCCGCCTTGCACGCGGAAGGTTGCGGGTTCAAATCCCGCTATCTCCACAAAGAAGTACGCGTACGGATCAGTGAAATTTCAGGCGGGACTAATATTTGAAACCGCAACCTTCAAAGGGTGTGGGAAAAGGATTTTCCCACGTATTCGCATCGTTCCATCCGTTTCATTCAGACAGGGGATAAAAATGAAAATCACCGAACCCTTGACCAAGATAATGACCGAGGAAGAGATAACCCTCGAGTTTCTTCCAAAACTTAAAACAAACACGAGGGATCTCTTCATAGTCCTCGAAGAATTTTTAAAACTTAAAAATTACCCCAGCAGGGAAATGGTCTTTTCCATCATGAAAGAAGTTGACAGGATCGAGACCTTCCTTGACGATTTCAGCGCTTCCCACAACAAGAGGTTCTTCTATTTCAGGGAGCTCATTGCATCCATGAGGTGGATTAACAACGTTATCTTCCAGGGGCTCCACGTCCTCGCGAGGATAGAGAGCTACAGGCTTGGACTGACGGCAGAGGAGAAGGAATCCTTTACCATGAAGATGAGGAAAACTGTAAGCCGATGCCTCGTGGACCTGAGAACGCTTACCAGGGAGCTTTACGGAGACGCCGCAGAACTGGGTATAAGGAGGCCCCGCGCAAAGTTTGAGGAAAGGAAGAATTTCGTCGATATTCAGAAGAAGATCCTGCCTCCGGATATAGATGCTTTTTTTGTTAAGGCGTCGAGCGAGGTGATCACCGGAATTCTCGTAAAGTTTCTCGAGAGCTCCGAGATATTCAATTCCTACTTCTGCAGGAACAGTACGGCGACCCATCACACCGAGGAGACCCTCGAGAACTACCGTTCAACGTTCAACAGGCTCGAGTCTCTCTATGACACCTACCTGCGCAACGCAGAGATAGAAAAGAAACATTTCGACCTGAGAGGGGTGCGCAGCTCAATAGCCATCACCCTGCATCTTCTCGAGATGGGCAAGGCCCTTGCCCATTTTTACGAGAGGCACGGCGAGAAGCTGAGGAACCTCAAGCCGGTTCTGAGAAAGGCGAAGTTTGCGGAGAAGGAAGAGATAGATTCTGTCATGAAGGACTTCCTGATATCTTACGCTATATCATTTCTCAACAGGGGAAAGGAATTTTCATCGAAGATTTTCATGGAAATGGGCAGGGAAGCAGACGAGTTCCTGTATGATACCAGGATGCTGCAGGTTCAGTCCCACAGGCTTGAGGATTTCCACATAAGGCCCATAATGCCCGTAACCCAGATAGCCAACAGGTATAAGCTGGATACATTTTTATACCAGAACAGGAATAAGTATAACCTTAAAAGCGCGATCGAGATGGCCATTGCCATACCTGACATAAGGGACGACCTGGAAAAGGGAAACATAGAGATGATGGTCCAGGGTCCCAAGAAGGCCGTGGCAGAGATTTCTCTCTTCTTTCATGACAGGTGCGGGGCAATCGAGAAGGAGATTGTCTGCAACTTCTCCTTCTCGAAAAAGACCGAATAGCCTGCCCCTCAATATCCGCCGTACCTTACCTCGCTTCCAGCCGGCCCTTTGACAAGGGAGAAATGGCCTGCAGGTTCCCGTCAAAGTTGAAGATAGCCCTCGTGTTCGGGTCAGGGGACCAGGGCGTCCGTGAAGGCGTGAAATTATCCTTGTACCTCACGCAGTCCGATATCCTTAGCATGTCCATGGCGCCCTCAAACGGGCCGATCGAGATATCCTTCTTGCCGGTTGCAAGATCGAACGGCTTCAGGTCCTCAAGGTTCTTTATCGGGTAAGGCGCCGATCTTCCCCCTGCCGTCCCGAGTTTTTCGCCGTTGACAAAGATGTTTATCTCGCCCTCCATGCTCGTATTCCCTTTCCTGATGTCCCAGGTGAATGCTATGTGAGTCCACATGTCCTGTATGAAGTAATGTGTCGCCTCGAAACCGCCCGGAGACGATTCGGATCCAAGGGAATAGATCCTGGCGACAAGGAAGCTCTGTATGCTGGGATAATGGGACATCCCTGAATAATTGTGGTACATGTTGATGAACGGGCCCCTTATGAGTCCCATGCTTTTTGTCTGGGTCATCTCCAGGGGAACCATGAAGGTGCTCCTGTCAGCTTTTAACCAGAATTCCACTGTACCCGTCGCTCCCGGGAAGTTTTCGTATCCTCCCTGGGCCACGGCGCTGCCCCTGTCAAAGAGAAGCGTTTTCTCTCCGGAAAGGCGGACTGCCCTGCCGGCTACGCCCGGGACGAATTCAAGAGAGGCTGACGGACTGGTCTCAGCCGGCCCGGATCCTGGAATCATTCCGGTTGCATCCGGCAGAAGATCAGGGGTTCCGAAAGATATCACCGGTTCCACATTAAGGAGTTTTACGAAAACGGGCGTGCTGAGTCCTTCGAAATTATGTATGTGGTATTCAATCTTCCACACCCCGTCTTTGCCTTTCGCCGGGATGGTAAACGAGCCTATGTTCTTATTAGATGCTTCTATGACAACCGAGCCGTCTGGAGATATGACAGAGGCGGGCCTGCCAAGAAATATCCCGAGCTTTTCCAGCCCCCGCGGCACCCTGAAGAAGGCGGGCATGCCCTCCCCTGAGCGGCCGTAAGGTTTTTCTCCCGAGTGATCCCCGAAAGATACAGACCAGAATCCGTCGGGGCAGTAAAGGGCGGCTTTCTGCGACGTAGAGTCAAGAAATGTGAAGGTGGTCTGAGGGGCGAAAGTCAGAAGGTAGAGGCCGCTCTCTGCGTCAGCCGGCATGCCGACTGACACATAGAGGTTCGTCTTGCCTGTGGAAGGGAATTCCTTGGGCCTGTCGGCAAAGTATTTTCCTCCTGACATCTGCTTTTCTTCTTCCAGCCTGATTCCCTTTACGGGGATATCCCCGGAGAGGGAAGTAACGATGGGTTTTCTTTCCTGATAACGTGTCTTTATAAAAAAGTTAAGGGTTGTATCCCTGCCCTTTTCATGGCTGAAAACCACCTTCGAATCCGGGTATTCCATGGGCTTGACGATAAGCGGGGTAGTCTTTCCGCTCCATCCCTTTTCGGAGATGAGTTTCAGCGCGGTGGGTATCCCTATGAAAGGATTATGGTACTCGTAATGTCCCAGGAAGATATTGGATCTCGGTCCGCCGAATACAGAGTCGACATAAAGGTTGGGCCATTTCAGGATGTCCGCCGGTTTCTGGGAAAGGTTTTTCTCAAGAGAATTCTTACTGCTGTAATAAAGCATGTCCCTGAGGGCCTGTTCGACAACGATTCTGTCTCTTTCATTGCCTGTGATCCAGTAAGCGATGGAATGCACGAAGCCGTCGTAATTCTTGCACGATACGGCCCTTCTCCTTCTGTCATAACGGTATCTCTGGTCAAGCAGTTTCAGGAATCCTTCCTTAGCAATTTCGTCGCCCGTTTCAAGGTAATATTCCGCAAGATTGTGACTCGCCCTGTGGTCCTTGTACTGGGAACCATAATGGCCTGTAAAGAGATTGATGCCATTCTGAATTTTAAGGTCAACCATCTCGCTTACAATCTCTTTGGCTGCCTTTACGGCTTCCGGGTCCCAGTCCATGATCATGAGCGTTACGAGGGTTCTTATTCCCGTTGCATGGAACTGTTTTGGGGATTCCTTCGGCCGCCAGTTATTCTTCCTGAAAGATTCCTTTATAGTTTTCACGACATCTAGGGAATATTCATCGCCTGTAAGCCAGTATTCGAGAAGCCAGTTGCCTATGTCTCCGGCATCTATGACGTAAGTGATTGTTTTATTTCCCCAGAAAAGTGGAAGTCTTCCCTCTAATCCGCTTGCACCATTCGTGGGTATGAATCCTCCCTTTCTTTTACCCGGAGCGTCTGCATGTGCTATGTACCAGTCGGCCGAGAACCTGCTCAACTTGTGTCCCCAGTTGTAGTACCTGCGCTCTCCGCTCCTGGCATAGAGACGCCATGGTTCGCGTTTAACGCCGTAGTCCCTCAGGCTTGATATGACCTGGAAAATGGACATGACCTTATTATTGCCTGTACCGTAGCTCCTGTCGGGGTAACATCCCCATGCCATGTAGCCGTTCATGGGGAATGCGTACAGAGGTATCACGAACCTGTCCCACAAGTCGGAAAGAAGGGCTTCTTCCCTGGGGAACCTGGCCGTATCCTTATGATGCATGGGATATCCCATGGCTTCAGTGGCGCACATCCTCTCAGGTTCTGCCATCGCCAGGGGCGGTCTTGATGCCGCTGCAGCAGGTTTATCCACCTTTTTT
>JAKPNC010000244.1 GCA_029548585.1 bacterium
CGAAGGCCTACATCATTTACAGGGATCAGCACTCGAAGCTGAGAGAGATCACTACCAAGGCCAACCTCGATCTTGTAAACCAGTACCTGAACAGGAAGGACTGGAGGGTCAACGAAAACAGCAACATGAGCTTTTCTCTCCAGGGGCTCAACAATTACGTGGCCTCAGAGGTAACAAAGACTTACTGGCTCAACAGCATATACCCGCCCAAGGTAAGGTCCGCATACATAAACGGAGATCTTCACATCCACGACATGGGATGCCTCTCGGTTTACTGCGTGGGCTGGGATCTGCAGGACCTCATCACGGTCGGCTTCAAGGGAGCCGTCGGCAAGGTGGAAAGCAAACCGGCCAGGCACTTCAGAACAGCGCTGGGCCAGATAGTCAATTTCTTCTACACCCTGCAGGGCGAAGCCGCGGGAGCGCAGGCGTTTTCAAACTTTGATACCCTCCTGGCTCCTTTCATCAGATACGATGCCCTGAGCTACAAGGAAGTCAAGCAGGCCCTGCAGGAATTCCTTTTCAACGTCAACGTTCCCACCAGGGTAGGTTTCCAGACTCCTTTTACAAACCTGACAATGGACCTGACGGTTCCTTCGGTATACAGGGACCAGCCTGTGGTGATCGGGGGAGAGTTAAAAGACGCGACTTACAAGGAGTTCCAGAAAGAGATGGACATGCTAAACAGGGCTTTCCTCGAAGTGATGCTTGAGGGAGACGCAAAGGGAAGGGTCTTCACTTTTCCCATTCCGACTTACAACATCACAAAGGATTTCGACTGGAACAACCCTAACATGGAATTGCTTTGGCAGGTCACGGCCAAGTACGGGATACCTTATTTCAGCAACTTCATAAATTCCGACATGAAGCCTGACGATGTCAGGAGCATGTGCTGCCGGCTGAGGCTCGACACCGTGGAGCTGAGAAAAAGGGGCGGCGGCCTTTTCGGGGCCAACCCGCTGACAGGAAGTATCGGGGTTGTCACTATCAACATGCCCAGGATAGGCTACCTTGTCCAAACGAGGGAAGAGTTCTTTGCCAGGCTTGACAACCTCATGGTCATAGCCAGGGAATCCCTCGAGATAAAGAGAAAGATCATAGAAAAGCTTACAGATGACGACCTTTACCCTTATTCCAAGTTTTACCTCAGGAACGTGAAGGAGCGCTTCGGCAAGTACTGGATGAACCATTTCTCCACCATTGGGCTGATAGGCATGAACGAAGCCTGCATAAACCTGTTCGGAGAAAACATCGGCACGGAAAAAGGACTTAAATTCTCCATAGAGGTGATGCATTTCATGAGAAAACGGCTCGTCGAATTCCAGGAAGAAACGGGGAACAATTACAATCTGGAAGCCACCCCGGCCGAAGGAACAAGCTACAGGCTGGCGCGCGGCGACAAGATGAAATTCCCCGATATAATATGCGCAAACGAGGAAGATTGCCGTAACGGTGCCGAACCATTTTACACCAATTCTACGCACCTGCCCGTAAATTATACCGATGACATTTTTGAATCCCTGGAGATGCAGGACGAGATGCAGTCCCTCTACACGGGAGGCACCGTGATACACCTCTATACCGGGGAAAAAGTGGATACGACAGAGGGGGTCAGGAACCTTGTAAAGGTCATATGCGAAAAGTTCCGGCTGCCCTACTTCACCATCACCCCGACCTTCTCGGTATGCCCCGAGCACGGCTACATAAAGGGAGAGGTCCTTGTTTGCGACAAGTGCAGGAGGGACACGGAGATATACTCGAGAGTGGTGGGATACCTGAGGCCCGTCAGCCAGTGGAACAAGGGAAAAGCTTCGGAGTTCAAGCTGAGGAAAAACTATATACTGAAATGAAGATAGGCGGATTGCAGAAAACCTCGTTGATAGAATTCCCGGGCAAACTGAGCTGTATAATTTTTGCCCAGGGATGCAACCTGAGGTGCCCTTTCTGCCATAATCCAGGACTTGTACTGCCGGAACAGTTTTCGCCGCCGCTTCAGGAGAATGAAGTCCTGTCCTTCCTCGGGAAGAGGAAGGAGTACCTGAAAGGAATCGTTCTATCCGGAGGGGAGCCATGCTTTCAGAAAGACCTTCCACTCTTTCTTAAAGAGGCGCGGAATATGGGATACGCCATCAAGCTGGACACCAACGGAACGATACCCGATATGATCAGGCTTCTCATAGAAGAGGCACTGGTGGACTATATAGCCATGGATGTAAAGGCGCCCCTCGAAAAATACAGGATTCTTACCGGAGTCGAGACGAATACGAGAAACATAGAAGAGAGCATCTCCATAATCAGGGGTTCCGGGATAGAATACGAATTCAAAACCACCGTTGTTTTTCCCCTTCTCGATAAGAAAGATTTCGAGGCCATAGGGAAACTGGTTAAAAACGCCGGGATCCACTATATCCAGAGATTCTCTCCTTCGAAGACCCTCGACAGCAGGTGCATGTCCTTTGCGCCGCCGGGGGAAGAAGATATGGAAGAGATAAGGAAAACCATGCTTAAAAACGTCCGGGAGTGCCGCATCAGGTAAGACAACCGGTAAAACATGGAGCAAAAAATGATAGAAGGGAAAATAGTAAAGGTCCGTTTCATGAAGCTTTTTCCGGAACAAAGGATATGGGTATTCATAGGTAAGGCGATAAAGTTCACGGAAAACTGGATTATGCTCGAAGGTAAAGGCATCATTGCCAGCAAGGGCAACATCAACCCGGTGGACATCGACAAGGAAAGCCGCATAATACTGGTACCCCGGAACAACATCGCCCACATAATAATACTTCCGGACGATTTTGATGTTGAAAACATAGAGATACACACCAGGGGCGTCAGGATCTTTGCCGGGGTTAAAAACGGTCCCGATACAAGCATAAGCGAATTGTAAACCATGAAGATATGCCACATCATAACAAGGCTGATAGTCGGGGGGGCCCAGGAAAATACGATTTTTACCGTGGAAGGCCTTGTGGAAAAGGGATACGAGGTTGACCTTGTCAGCGGGCCGTCCACCGGACCGGAGGGATCCCTCGAAAAAAGGATCCTCGATAAGAAGATTCCCCTCATAACCGTAAGGGAACTTGTACGGCAGATACATCCCCTTTACGATATCCTGGCGCTTGTAAAGCTGATACGCCTTTTCAGGGAAAAAAAGTACGATGTCGTCCACACCCATAGCGCAAAAGCCGGTATACTGGGGAGAATAGCGGCAAAGGCGGCAGGAAGAAAAACCCTGGTCATACATTCCGTACACGGCCTTTCTTTCCATGAATACCAATCAGGACTGCTCAACTTTTTCTATATTTCGTCAGAAAAGATAGCCGCCGCGTTCACCGACCATTTCATATGCGTTGGCGAGGTAATGAAAGAAAAGTCGCTGAAAGCGGGCATAGGTAAAAACGCCCAGTATTCGGTTATTTACAGCGGCTTTGACGTCCAGCCTTACCTGGACGCCGATTCAAGAAGGAACGACATAAGAAAAAGACTCGGCATCGGTGAAGGCCAGCAGGTCATAGGAATGATAGGAAGGCTTTACCACCTCAAGGGACAGGAATACCTCATGAAGGCCTTCGCAGAAATAGCCGCAAAGATTCCCGAAACGAGGCTGCTTCTTGTCGGGGACGGAATACTCAGAAAATCTCTCGAGGAATACGCCCGTGAAAAAGGAATAGAAGACAAGGTCATTTTCACCGGGCTGGTCCCGCCCGAGACCATACCCGGGTACGTTTCGGCGATGGACATACTTGCGCATACCAGCCTCAGGGAAGGACTGCCAAAGGCCGTTGCACAGGGATTTGCCGGGGGCAAGGCCGTGGTGGCTTTCGACGTTGACGGCTCCAGGGAACTGGTCATAAACGGAAAAACCGGCTTCCTGATACCGCCGAGAGATGAAGGCATGCTGAAGGAAAAACTACTGTGGCTCTTGCAAAATCCCGGGGAATCCCATATAATGGGCAATAAAGGAAGGGAGAGAGTCGAAGACCTATATCCCGTTCACAAGATGGTTGAAAGGATAGAAAACATCTACAAGAAAATGTCATAGATGGGCGGCAAAAATTACGACTATATAATAATAGAGAAAAAATGCGGCAGCCTGGAGCATATTTCCGATTTCATACAGGAAAGAAGCCTCGCTTCAAGGCTGAATTTCAAGAGGACATGGGAACTGATGCTGGTCATAGACGAGGTATGTTCCTCCATAGTCCTTCACGCAAAGAACAGGGAATCGGAACTCAAGCTCGTATGGAAAGACCTCGAAACGGCCGTGGAGGTCGAAATCATAGACGAAGGAGAGGATTTCAACCCGCTTTTACAGCCAGAGGAAGATAACGAAAGCTCCGAACTGGGAGCAATGGGAGCATACCTTATTGACAAGATGGTCGACAAGGCATGTTACAAGAGGACCAACGGGATCAACAGAACATTCATCGGCAAGAACAAGTGCAGAAAAAATAACGGCAGGCATGCCCGCCAGTAAACCCCACGTACCGCGGAGGAAAAGTGTCAAAATCAAAAAATCAATTCCCGCTTGTGCAGGTAGCCCTTGATTTCACGGAAATGGAAAGGGCAATGAAGGTTGCGACAGAAGCAGGAGGAGCCGGGGTCGAATGGATAGAAGCCGGCACTCCTCTCATCAAATCGGAAGGATTGGACTGTGTAAGGAGGCTTAAGAAAGAATTCCCCGGCAAGAAGATCATTGCAGACATGAAAATCATGGACACGGGGAGATTCGAGGCCGAGATGGCCTTCAAATCAGGGGCAGACATAGTCGTGGTAATGGGGGCCGCTTCCAATTCCACGATCAGAGAAGCCGTAGAAGCGGCAGAAAATTACGGCGGAAAAGTCATGGTAGACCTCATGGAATCCTTTGCTACCCCGGAGAGGGCCGTGGAAGCCGAAAAGCTCGGGGCCCACATAGTCGGAGTACACATCCCTATCGACAACCAGATGAAGGGAGCATCAGATTTCAGCCTTCTTGAAAAGATATCTTCATGCGTGGAAATACCGGTTGCCATAGCAGGGGGCATAAATTCAGAAAACGTCGTGGACGCAATCAGGGCCGGAGCATCGATACTGGTAGTGGGCGGAGCTATTACCAAGTCGGAGAAAGTCGGCCAGGCAGTAAAGAATCTCCTGAAAGCCATGAAGGAAAAAGCCCCTGTAAAAACAGACCTTTATAAGCGGGCTTCGCTCGAGAACATAGAAACGGTGCTGGGCAGGATTTCAACGGCAAACCTGACAGACGCCATGCACAGGCAGGGATGGATAAGGAACATTTTTCCCGTGCTTGACGGGGAATGCAAGATAAGCGGGCGGGCCATAACAGTCCGCACTTACCCGGGCGACTGGGCAAAACCGGTGGAAGCCATAGACATGGCAGGCGAAAATTCCGTCATCGTGATAGACGCCGGCGGAATAGAACCGGCGGTCTGGGGAGAACTTGCCACTTACAGCGCAATAACCAGGAAGGTTGCGGGCACGGTGATATACGGGGGAGTAAGGGACGTGGAAGAGATCAGAAAGCTGAGATTCCCTGTTTTTTCCACACTTATCTGCCCGGAAGCCAGTGAACCCAAAGGGTTCGGAGAAATAAACATTCCCATACGGATAGGAGGCCAGGTTGTTCGTCCCGACGACTGGATACTGGGGGATTCTGACGGTGTAGCCGTAATACCCGCAGAAAGGGCCGTTGAAACCGTAAACAGGGCCATGGATGTCCTTGAAAGAGAAAACAGAATAAGGAAGGAGATCAAGGACGGGGGTACCCTGAGCAAGGTGGCAAACCTTTTGAAGTGGGAGAAAACCAAGTGAGGAGAACCTGATACGTGGGAAGGATAATAAGAAAAGAGGTTCTTGGCAGCAATATCAAAAAAATGGAGGTGGAAGCCCCTCTTATCTCTCAGAAGGCCCAGCCGGGACAGTTTCTTGTCGTCAGGGTTGATGAAAAGGGAGAAAGGATCCCTTTGACCATTGCCGGGGCAGATCCTCAGAAGGGAACCGTCACCATAATATTCCAGGAAGCTGGAACCTCGACGGCAAAGCTTGGTTTTCTCAACCAGGGAGAAGAAATACAGAACGTTGCCGGACCACTGGGCAATCCCGTGAAAATAATAAAGTACGGGGTGGTATGCATGGTAGTTGGAGGGGTCGGGGCGGCTTTCGTATACTGGATGGCAAAAGCATTTAAAGCCGCAGGAAATTACATTGTAACCATAATGGGCTCCCGTTCCGCAGATCTCCTGATCCTCGAGAAAGAAATGAAGACAGTGAGCGACCGCATGCTTATAGCGACCGACGACGGAAGCAAGGGAAAAAAGGGATTCACCACCGACATCCTGTCCGATCTTTTATCAGAAAAAGAAAAGATAGACTTCGTCATAACGGCAGGTCCCATACCCATGATGAAAAAGGTAAGTGAAATAACGAGGCTGGCAGGAATAAAAACCGTGGCAAGCCTTAATCCGATCATGGTTGATGGGACCGGCATGTGCGGAGGTTGCAGGGTATCTATAAACGGGCAAACCAGGTTTGCCTGCGTTGACGGCCCTGATTTCGATGCCCACGGAGTGGATTTCGACGAACTCCTGAGGCGCACGTCTCTTTACGGGAAAGAAGAGCGGATCTCATACGACCACGTATGCAGGCTCGGTCTGAAGAGGCAAAAATGAAACTCTTCCAGTTGGGAAGCTGCAACACCGGGCAGTTGTCTGAAGAAACGGCAGGAATCCTTGCAGAAGGCGGAATCGCCATTGTTCCCACCGATACTGTTTACGGGATCATCTGCGACGGGCTCAACCAGTCGGCAAAGGAAAAGGTATTCCTCATGAAAGGCCGCCCGTCAGAGAAGCCCCTGATAGGATTCGTGGACTCCATGGATAAGGCTTCAAGGTTTGCGCACATACCCCGGAATACCGCACCGTTCGTCAGACAGAGATGGCCGGGAGCGGCCACCTTCCTTTTCAGAGCAACTGAAAACCTTCCCGGAATGACATCCGGCTCAGGGAAAATGGCTTTCAGGATCCCCCGGCACGATTTCATTTCAGGGATTTGCAGGAGGTTTGACATAATAGCCTCCACGAGCGCCAATATATCCGGCCGGTGCGACGCGTACTGCACCATGGAGATACCGGGAAACCTGAAGGAGCTTGCGGACATAGTCATATGCGGCGGAAGGGTCAAAGGCAGGCCTTCGGCCATATGGGACGCAACAGTCTCCCCTCCATGCCTCCTGAGAGGAAATGTGCTTTTTGTCTGTGAAGGAAATTCCTGCAGAAGCCCCATGGCAGAATTCCTGCTGAAAGAGAGGCTTAAAGGAACGGGCTCCATGATAAAAGTTGAATCCGGGGGGACTGGCATCCTGAACTGCGCCTCGGCCAGCCCTTACACGTACCAGGTGATGAAGGAAAAGGGAATCGATATTCACGGTTTCATTTCAAGGCCTGTTACAACCTTCATCCTGGGAAATTCCGACCTGATATTTGCCATGGAAGAAAAACACAGGGAAGCCATTCTTTCCGTCATGCCCGAATACTCGGACAGGATAGAAGTGCTCGGCCTCAGGGACCCCGCAGGAAGTGACATCGACACATACAGGAGAACAAGGGAGAAACTGGAAATCTTAATAGAAAAGATTGTCATCCCCAGAATCTGCCTAAAATAAAGAGGAAAATAAAATGAAGATAGGGATTGGAAGCGACCATGCAGGGTACGACCTGAAGGAATTTCTCAAGGAAGAACTGAAAAAGGATGGATATGAGGTAAAAGATTACGGCCCGGAGGCAAAGAAATCCGTAGATTATCCGGATTTTGCCGAAAAGCTGGCAAGGGGCATGCAGAAGAAAGAAATACTCTTTGGCATACTTATATGCGGAACGGGTATCGGGATGTCTATCGCCGCCAACAGGTACGGATGGATAAGGGCTGCGAGGGCATGCACCATACAGGATGCAATCCTTGCAAGAGAACACAATAACGCCAACGTCCTTGCCCTTGGGGGCAGGCTTACGGCCAATGAACTTGCCCTCCAGATGGCAAAAGCCTTCTTATCGACTCCTTTCCTGAAGGGGCGCCACACGAAAAGAGTAAACAGGCTGTCCAGGATGCTGTAATAAATGAAAGACGTGTCAGTTGTGGAAACTTCCTTTATTCCTCCCCGGGAAGCATTCGAAAAATTGAGAGGAAAACCCCACTTCGCCTGGCTTGATACATGCCCGGGTTCCACTGGCGGATTCTCCGTCATGGCATGTGAACCGTTCCTGGTTTTTTCGGCAAGAAAAAAAGAGATATCCATAGAGGAGAAAGGCAGGAAGGAATGTTTCACGGGAGAGCCGCTTGAGGTTCTCAACGAATTGATGAAGAAGAACTCGGTCTCCTGCAGGCATTTCTTCGGGCCGGGGGTAATCGGGTACTTCGGCTACGGCCTCGGCCGGCAGATCGAAAAACTTCCGGACATCTCCCGGGACGACATATCCATTCCGGACATCTTCCTGTGCTTCTACGACACTCTGCTGGTCTTCGACCGAAGGGAAAGCAAGCTCCTGGTCATTTCGTCATGCAGGGAAGGACAAAAAAGAATGGATCCCGCTTTTTTTTCAACCCGTTCCGGAAACTCTTACGTTAAATACCCCTCCGACTGCAGCGGCCCAAGGATAGACCGGGTATATTGCAACACAAGCCGTGAAAGGTATATGGAATCTGTAAAAAAGGTAAAAGAATATATCTTTGAGGGAGACGTTTACCAGGTAAACCTTTCGAGGCGGATTGTGGCGGAGGGATCCTTCCGGGCAGACAGGTTGTACCTCGGCATGAGAAGTATCAATCCTGCACCCTTCTCGGCTTTTTTTGATGCGGGCGATTTCCAGATAATTTCCAACTCCCCCGAGCTTTTCGTGAAGAAACAAGGAAGCCGTTTATCAACACTTCCCATGAAAGGAACCAGGCCCCGGGGCAGGACATGGAAAGAAGACCGGCTATACAGAAAAGAGCTCATGGAATCAGGAAAAGACATGGCTGAACTTGTCATGATCGTGGACCTTGAGAGAAACGACATGGGGAAAATCTGCATGCCCGGGAGCATCCGGGTCAGCAGGATGAGAAACCTGGAAGCATACAAGACAGTTCTTCAGACCACCTCACGGGTGGAGGGAAGGACAAGAAAAGATATAGGACTGCCCGGGATACTGAAGGCTTTATTCCCGGGAGGTTCAATAACAGGAGCTCCCAAGATAAGGGCCATGGAGATCATCGAGGAACTTGAACCGTTCAAAAGGTCATTCTATACAGGCAGCCTCGGGTACCTCGGGTTTAACGGCGGGATGGAACTCAATATCATGATAAGAACTATACTGATGCAGAACAACCGGCTATACTATCCCGTTGGAGGAGGCATCGTATGGGACAGCGATCCGGAGGACGAATATAATGAGACGGAAACAAAGGCAAAAGCCTTCTTTCTAACCCTGGAACAGATTAATGAACAGCATATTCCTTTTTGACGGAAAACGGGTTGATTCAAGGGAAATAGGCTTCGAAAGCCTGGAGAGGGCTTTCCTCTATGGAGACGGCCTTTTTGAAACGATGAGAGGGACTAATTTCAGGATATTCATGCGGGATAAACACATGGAAAGGCTCTCCGGAGGACTCGCCTCCTGCGGCATGGACATGCCTGAAAAATACGGGGACATCCTGCCACTTATAGAGAACCTCCGGCAAAAGAAGGTATCGGGGACTCCTGCATAAGGCTAAACGTATGGAGAAAGGAGACAGGGACTCTCGATCCGGGGGATGAAAGGAAAAGCCGGTGGCTTGCAATAATAAAAAAGTTCCAGCCATACCCCCCGGACATTTACAGCAGGGGGATATCCTGCATGATAAGCGGCAGGTACTTTAAGAACGAGATATCTCCTCTTTCTTCATCCAAGACCTTAAACTACCTTGAGAATATGCTTGCCGGGCGGGAAGCGAAAAGAAACGGGTGCCAACGGGCCATCCTCCTGAACCGCAGGGGAGAGATTGCAGAAGGAGACATCTCCAACATTTTTTTTACCAGGGCCGGCTTCCTCTGCACGCCATGCACCGATTGCGGGATATTGCCCGGCATAACAAGGCAGGTTGTCTTAGATACATGCAGGGTACGGGGAATAAGTATCAGGGAAGGCAGGTTCAAGCCGGGAATCCTGAAAGAAGCCGGGGAAATCTTCATGACGGGAACCCTGATGGGCATCGTCCCGGTTAAAAGCGTAAAAGGACTCTTCGAAGGGACCTCTTTTGAAATGAGCAGGATGCTTGCGGGCGAACTTGAACGTTTAAGGCACAGGGAAACCTCTCCTAAAGCCTGAGGCTGCGAAGCTGCTCCTCGTCAAGGCCGAGGTAATGGCCTATCTCGTGCAGAAGGACCGTGGATATCCTTTCCCTGAGTTCCCGATCCGTCCTGCAACCCCTTTCTATGCTGGACTTAAAAAGAACTATCTTGTCGGGCATGACAAGGGAATAACCGGGATTTTTCCTGTGAGGAAAGGGAACCCCGTGATAAAATCCGAGCACGTTCGAAACGGGACCGTCCTCGACAAAAAATTCAACATTTTCCAGTTTCTTCCTGATTGCCGATGGAACGCTTTCCCATACCTCGGCGACGATTCTTTCAAATTCCTGCCTCGTAACCTCCATTTCCTTATTATACTCCATGCACCCCTGTTCAAAAAGACCTGCAGAATTTGACATATTTGTCTCAAGATTGTATAAAGATATATCTCACGTACAGAAAAAAGGAAGGCAAATGGAAAAAGAAAAACCGTCAAGAAAAACAGAAATACTTTCCCGTAAATGGAAATTCCGGCTCGGGGACAACCCTTCAATGAGCCAGCCAGGGTACGACGATTCAGGGTGGGAGACGGTGAGAATACCCCACGACTGGGCAATAAAAGGGCCTTTTGACAGGAAGAACGATCCGCATGTTCTTCATTATACGGGTAAGGACGGCAAAGAAAAGAAGCTCGTTCACTTCGGAAACACGGCCGGCCTGCCGCATGTCGGCAAGGCATGGTACAGGCTCAGGTTTACCCTGCCCGGGGAAACCGGTTCGGGAAGGATAAACATAGAGTTTGACGGCATCATGAGCAACAGCAGGGTATACTGCAACGGCCAGCTTGCGGGAGGATGGCCTTACGGCTATTCGTCCTTCTCACTCGACATAACCCGTCTCGTCCATCCGGGAGAAAACCTGCTTTCTGTTTCGGTTGACAACAAACCCTTCTCCTCGAGATGGTACCCCGGGGCGGGCATTTACAGGAACGTGCGCCTTCTCCAGACTTCAAAAATACACGTAGCCCACTGGGGAACATACATTACTACACACGGGGTATCTGAAAAAAGTGCGGCCATAGATATCAGGACGACGGTTGAGAACCACGGGAAAAAGGAAGCCGGGATCATCCTTGAAACGGGGATATATGACAGCAGGGGCAAGAGAACGGAATTCTCGAGAAAATCGGGAGGCGTTTCGAGGAAGGCGGTTTTCAGGCAGTCGGTTGACATTCGAAAACCCAGGCTATGGTCTGTCGATTCCCCCGAACTCTACATTGCCAGGACAACGGTAAGGAAAGGAAAGAAGGTCCTGGATACGTATGAAACGCCTTTCGGTATACGATCCCTGGATTTCGACCCGGAAAAGGGATTCTTCCTGAACGGCCGCCGGCTGGCGCTCAACGGGGTCTGCATGCACCATGACCTCGGGCCGCTGGGAAGCGCGGTCAACAAATCCGCGATAGAAAGGCAGCTGAAGATTCTCAGCGGGATGGGATGCAATGCGATAAGGACAAGTCACAATCCCCCCGCCCCGGAGCTTCTCGACCTGGCCGACAGCATGGGATTTTTAGTCATAGACGAAGCTTTTGACGAGTGGCGGATCAAAAAATGCGAAAACGGGTACCATACCCTCTTTGATGACTGGGCGGAGAAAGACCTTGCCGCAATGGTAAGAAGGGACAGAAATCATCCCTGCGTGATAATGTGGAGCATAGGCAACGAGATCCTCGAACAGAAAGATCCGGAAAAGGGCGCAGAAACGGCCAGGTTTCTCTCCCGGATATGCAAAAGGGAGGATCCCTCCCGGCCCACCACCGCGGGATTCAATTTTCCCGAAGAAGCCATAAATAACGGTCTCGCCCGGTCGGTTGACATCCCGGGATGGAATTACAAATCCCACCTTTACTTCCATTACCACGCCAGGCTTCCGGGAAAACCCACCTACGGAAGCGAGACGGCTTCATGCCTCAGCAGCCGGGGGATCTACCATTTCCCGGCAGAAGACCAGAGGTCCTTTCCCGGCAGGGACCTGCAGATAAGCAGCTACGACCTGGCGGGTCCCGGATGGGCAGGATCCCCCGATTGCGAATTCAGGGGGGTGGAAGAAAATCCTTTCATTATGGGAGAATTCGCCTGGACGGGCTTTGACTACCTCGGAGAACCTTACCCGTTCCAGGAAAAATGGCCGAGCCGCAGTTCATACTTCGGGATTGTCGACCTGTGCGGTATCCCCAAGGACAGGTACTACCTGTACCAGAGCCACTGGGCCAGGAAGGAGACGCTCCACCTTCTTCCCCACTGGACATGGCCGGGCAGGGAAGGAGAGGTTGTTCCGGTTCACTGTTACACCAGCTGGGATACGGTGGAGCTTTTCGTCAACGGCAAATCCCAGGGCAGAAAGTCGAAGAATCCCAGGAACCTTGTAAACAGGTACCGGCTTGCATGGAGCGGAGTCGTCTACCGGCCGGGAGAAATAAAGGCGGTTGCATACGAAAAGGGCAAAGCGGTGAAAGAGACGACGGTACGTACCGCGGGAGAACCGGCCTCCATAAAACTGGCATGCGAGAAGAATTCCATGAAGGCCGACGGCCAGGACATGTCCTTCGTCCATGCCATTGTAGTCGACAAGAGGGGGACTCCATGCCCGGCGGCGGACAACCTGGTCAGGTTCTGCACGGAGGGGCCTGCCGTCATAGCCGGTTCAGACAACGGAAACCCGGTTTCTATCGAACCGTTCCAGTCAGCTTCGAGAAAGGCGTTCAGCGGCAGGTGCGTGGTATACCTGCGTTCGGTCGAAGGGCCCGGAGGCATAATCAACCTGCGGGCAGAGGCAGAAGGGCTCAAG
>JAKPNC010000249.1 GCA_029548585.1 bacterium
AGTTGATTGGAAGGAGCCTTATTGTCTTCATTGACGACCCCTTGCAGACAGGGGAAAAGATCGTCTCGTTCATATTGCAGAGGGTGGAAAACATCCTTTCGGGAGAAGGCCTGACCCCCGGGATACGGAGAGCCGTCATAGCCGCGGAAAGTGACAACCTTCTCAATATACGCCTTAAGACCGACGCTCTCAAGGAGTTCTTTTCTGCCGGCAGCGGAAAGAATGTCCTTGTCCCGTTCATAAGGGTGGCAAACATGCTCAAGCAGGCCGGGGAGAAGGGGATAAGGCCGGCCGAAAGCATCGACGAAAGCCTGTTGGAAGATGAAACGGAAAGAAGATTATATGATTTCCTGGTTCAGAAGGAATCACTGGTCAGGGAATACTACAAAGACGGCCGATACATACTTTTCCTTGAACAGCTCGGAGGATGGCGGCAGATTATCGACAGCTTTTTCCAGGATGTTCTCGTGATGTGCGATGACGAAAAAACCAGGAAAAACAGGCTCGCATTACTCCTGCAGATAAATGAAATATTCGGCCTCTTCGCAGATTTTTCAATGATTCCCATAGTGGAGGTAGAAAATGCTTAGGGAAACGGACAGGGAGATATATCTTGCCCTGAAGAAGGAGAAGGAAAAACAATCTGCAACGATCACCCTCATTCCCTCGGAGAACATCGTAAGCAGGGAAGTGCTCGAAGCAACGGGATCGATCCTTACCAACAAGTATGCCGAGGGATACCCGGGAAAGAGATATTACGGCGGATGCAGCCATGTTGACGAAATAGAAAGGATAGCCGTGGAAAGGGCCTGCAAGCTTTTCGGGGCGGAACACGCAAATGTCCAGCCCCATTCCGGAAGCCAGGCGAACATGTCGGTTTATTACACCGTGCTGAAGCCCGGAGATAAGATACTGGCAATGCACATGTCCGCCGGCGGCCACCTTACGCACGGGGTGGCGGCAAATTTCTCGGGGTTATTCTACAAGCCTTCATTTTACACGGTTGACCGGGAAAGCGAGATGCTGGATTATGGAAAAATAAGGGAAGCTGCGCTTTCCCTGAAACCCAGGGTGATAGTATGCGGAGCAAGCTCCTATTCGAGGACCATAGACTTCTCAATGTTCTCACAGATAGCTGCGGAAGCGGGGGCGATCCTGCTTGCCGATATTGCCCACATAGCCGGACTGGTCGTCGCAGGAATACATCCATCCCCTGTACCCCATGCACAGTTTGTTTCATCGACAACCCATAAAACCCTCAGGGGCCCGAGGGGAGGATTTGTACTGTGCCGGTCCGAATATGCGTCAGGAATCAACAGCGCCCTCATGCCCGGCATCCAGGGCGGCCCGCTCATGCACGTTATCGCGGCAAAGGCCGTTTCATTCAGGGATGCCCTGCGGCCCGGCTTCAAGGCTTACCAGGAACAAACTGTAAACAACTGCAAAAAACTGTGCAGTGAAATTGCCGGCAGGGGTTACAGGATAGTCAGCGGAGGAACTGACAACCATCTTTTCGTGATAGACCTTGTAAATAAGGGCATTACTGGGCTGGAGGCCCAGGAACTTCTTGAAAGCGTCGGCATAATAACGAATAAGAACCTTCTTCCTTTCGATCCGCTCTCCCCCAAGGTGACAAGCGGAATAAGGATGGGGACTCCTTCCATAACCAGCAGGGGCATGAAAGAAAGGGAAATGGAAAAAATAGCCGGATGGATACACGAAGCAATAGAACACAAGGATAATAACCCCGTCCTCAAAGATATTAAAAAACAGATAAGGAGATTTGCCCTTGAGTACCCAATATACCCGGCGGCCTGACTGGGACGAATACTTCATGAGGATATCCGAACTCATAAGCGCCCGCTCCACATGCATGAGGAGAAAAGTCGGAGCCGTTATCGTGAAGGAAAAGAGAATACTGGCGACAGGATACAACGGTGCCCCTTCCGGCCTTGTCCACTGCAGTGAAACCGGATGCCTCAGGGAAAAGCTTCGGATACCGTCCGGTGAAAAACACGAGCTCTGCAGGGGCCTCCATGCCGAACAGAACGCCATCATACAGGCCGCATACCACGGGATTTCCATAAATGGAAGCATTCTTTACATAACCTGCCACCCCTGCAGCGTCTGCGCAAAGATGATTATCAACAGCGGAATAACGGAGGTAGTCATCATGGAATCGTATCCTGACAGCATCGCTTCCCAGATGCTCATGGAAGCGGGTATCAATGTCAGACTCATTGAATACGGGCAGACGGATACCGGGACCTGACATGGACAGGCATACAATCCCCCCCCTTGTAAAGAAGATACTCGCGGGCAGGGGCTTCAAGGACGAAAGCGAGATGAGATCCTTTCTCTTTGCAGGATCTTCAAGCCTCTCTGACCCCTTCATGATCCCTGCCATGAAGACGGCATGCGAAACAGTAGCGCGCGCAATAGAAGAAAAGAAGAAGATCTTCGTTTATGGCGACGGTGATGTCGACGGTATCACAGGGACCTTCCTTGTGCTCTCCTTCCTTAAAAGCCATGGCGCGGAAGCTTCATACTACCTCACTCACAGGCTGGAGGAGAATTACGAGATTGACCAGGGTTTGATTGAAGAAATATCAAGGGAAGGATACTCTTTGCTCATAGCCGTGGATACCGGGATTTCCTCTGTCGAAGCGCTCGAAAAGGCCGAAAAATGCAAAATGGGATGCATCGTGCTCGAC
>JAKPNC010000261.1 GCA_029548585.1 bacterium
GAAATCGCCGGGGAAATCCTTTCCCCTGCACCCCTTGCACCGTTGGGGTTAACGATTCTCTTCCAGGTTAGCTTATCGCAAACCGGGATGCTTATCTTTGTGCCGAAGTGGGGAGTCGAACCCCAACGGTGTTGCCACCACCAGGTCCTGAACCTGGCGCGTCTGCCTATTCCGCCACTTCGGCTTCAAGGATTCTTCAGTAACTGGTATATCCCGAGAAAAAGGCTCTCGAGTCCCAGCTTCAGGTTTATATTATACCTTATTCTTTCTTTCATTTCTACAACATCTTCCATTATTTGCAGCAGGCTGCCTTCCGAATCAGGAAAACCCGCTTCAACCCCGGCTTCAAGAAGAAACTTTTTTTCAACCCCGAAAGGTTCCAGGTATTCCTTCCTGCAAAGGTAAACGGCTTTCTCGACCCAGGATTCAATTTCCTCCCTGTCCTTTCCCTTGACAAGGGCGTCCACTCTTTGAAAAAAATCGAAAAGCCGGCCTTTGCCTATAAGGTCAAGGATTCCCACGAATTCCTCCTGGCTGGAGGCAAAACCTTCCGTGCCGGAAGGCAGTGAGTAATTGAGGCCGAGCTTCTGGCACCTCGAAAGTATGGTTGGCAGGAAATAATTCATATTGCTGCTGGAAATAACCAGTACCGAGGACGGGGGAGGTTCCTCGAGGATCTTCAGGAAAGCGTTTGCAGCCTCGTCCCTTATCCTTTCGATAATGAAAATGTACACCTTCCAGCCGCCTTCGTACGAGGTGACGTAGATATCCTTCCCGACATCCCTGACTTCATCTATGGAGAGGATGCTTTTTTCAGGCACGATCCACCGAACGTCAGGAGACGCCCTGCGTGAAATCAATTTACATGAAGCACACTCCATGCAGGGAGGATTCTCTCTGCACTTGAGAAGACATGACAGGTAGACCGCTATATCTCCGCGGTCCTGCTCATCTCCGCCGTGGATGATATACGCGTTTGAAATCCTGTTTTTTTCCTTTGACCTGGAAAGGAAATCCTTTATTTTATCCTTCTTCATTCAAGTAGGCTTCTGTTATTTTCACTATCGTCTCGTGTGTTTCCTGCACGCTTTTCCTTGCCACGATCCTTACCCGGTCGTTTTCTTCCGCTATCCTGAGATATCCTTCCCTTACCCTGTTCTGGAATGACATGGATTCTCTTTCCATCCTGTCCTTCTCTTTTTTTTCCAGGACCTCTGCGAGCTCCCGGGCCGTGGCATCCACAAGGAATGTCAGGTCTGGGAAAAGGCCGCAAAGGAAGGAAGCGTGGATATCCCTTATAAGGCCGACAGGCAGCCCCCTTCCGTATCCCTGGTAGGCCGTTGTGGAATCTATGTACCGATCAAGAATGACAATCCTGCCTTTTATCACATGCCCCCTTATGACATCCTCAAGGAGCTGGGCACGGCTTGCCAGGTAGAGGAAGAGCTCGCTCCAGGCGCAGGGTCTCTCCCTGCCGAAGAGAAGCAGGTTCCTTATACTCTCTCCCACCTCCGTACCGCCTGGTTCAAAAAGGATAACCGTTTCCAATCCCTTCCTGGAAAGGTACCCGTGAAGGAGTTTTGCCTGGGTGGTTTTCCCGCAACCGTCTATCCCTTCGAAGCTTATGATCTTTTTTTTCTCCATATGCGTTTCCGGAATATTGTATCTTTACCTTGAAAATATTATGTAAATGCTTCCTATATGCTCCTTCTCCTTAAGTACCTGTATCTCGTATTTATCCTTTTCGCCTTTCATTTTCCAATGCTTGAGAATGGCGGGATACTCTATCCAGTAACCGGTATCCTGCAGGTCGTTTGACCGGGCGTTGCCAGCAAAACCTTTGAAATCAGCCTTTATTCCCTCCACCTGCGGTTCCGTCTTTACTTCCTTTATCCTGAACTTCG
>JAKPNC010000003.1 GCA_029548585.1 bacterium
TGCCATGACCTGGAATCGGGCACAGGCAGCCATTTTCCGCCTTTTTTAATGGATTGCTGGCTTACAAGTCCGGGAAGAGTTATGTCCATTGCCTGGTGTATGCCTATGGGGCAGGGTTTCCTTCCTTCTATCGAATCCACGAAATCGAGGACCTCGAAGAAATCCCCTCCTCCGTGTCCTGCCTTCTTTGCTATCTCCATGTACTTTTTCCAGTACGAAGGAAGGAACTCCTCCGAAAGCTCTTCAAGGTCCGTCCACTTCATCTCCCCTGACCTGCTCCTGAGCCATATCCTGTCCTTTTCTCCCGCGGACCTTGCCGATTCGTAGCTCCCGTCCGTGCCCTGCAGGCAGTAGTTATGCATGGCGTGCGGCCTGTCGGAAAGCATGTCGCTTCGTACCTTTATCAGGCCTCCCCTGGCAGTTTTGCACAGCATTACGCAGGTATCCTCGTTCTCGTAATAATCCCCCCGCGGATCTTTGTAATGGTGGCCGCTTCCCGCGCACGAGACCGATACCACCCTGTCTCCGGGCATCCACTGGAGTATGGGTCCCAGGCTGTGCGTGCCGTAAGTTATGCCGTTGATGCCCGTCTGCCATTTTCTCCGCCACCTGGTAATCTCGTTAAGCCCTTTCAGCTCGTGGAGGTATTCGCCTTCGGCATAATACGTTTCACCGAAGAATCCCCTGAGAACCATTTCCTTCACCACGGTGTTGGGCTTCATGTATGTGAAATTTTCCGCCATCATGTATATCCCTTTGGATTCCACGGCGGCCTTTACCAGGTTCCTGCATTCCCTTATTGAAACACCTGCCGGGACTTCGCTTAGAACGTGAAGGTTATTCTTCAGGGCGGCTATGGACTGCGGAACGTGAAGGGGCATGGGAGTGGCCACTATGACGGCTTCTATATCTGCCCTTTTTATCATCTCGCGGTAATCGGTATATTTTTCGGAGGCGCCGAAATATATCCTTTTCTCCTCGAGCTTCTCTTCATTGATATCGCAAACGGCTTCAACCTTCAGCCTGTCGACAACGTCAACCGCAAGCTTGAAAGAGCTTCCTCTTTTTACGGCGCCTATTACTCCAACCTTTATTTTTTTCGGCATGCGACTGTCTCCTCTATTAATCCTTCAGCCCGAATTCCTTTACAGCCTTTTCAGGTTTCATATTTCTCTTTACGACTTCGATGAGAGCTTCCTGGAACCTTGAAGGGTCGGACACCTGTATCGCGTTTCTCCCGAAGACAACGCCTCTCGCACCGTCGTTTATCTCGTTGTATGCAAGTTTCAGGGCATCCAGCTGGGTGGGAAGCTTTGCCGCTCCGAGGGCAAATATGGGAACCGGGCAACCCTTGACCACTTCCGTGAAGGATGGAGTGTGGAAGGCTTTTATCATGTCCGCTCCCAGTTCCGCCATGATCCTGCACCCTATCTTTGTTTCTTCAAACATCTCCCCGGGGGACTTGGTGTCGCTCCTGGCAGGAAAGTATTCCCCGATTACAGGGATCCCAAGACCGTGTGCCTCTTCGGCAAGGCTTCTGAATATCCCGACGTTTTCCGAGTCCGTCTCTTCTTTACCCGTTTTTAATGTCAGGGATACAAGGGCTATCTCTCCTCCCATGGCCAGCATTTCACGCGGGGAAAACGCCCGTGTTGAAATCGAATCGTTATAATTCCAGTGGAAACAGTAAACCGTATTCCAGTTAAGACGGGTTACCGGCATGGGACTGTTTCTTCGTGAGAAATAATCACCGGCATGCCTGAGCATTGCAGGGGACATGAGCACGCCGTCTACGGAGGGATTTATCCTGGATACCGTTTCTTTTATATTTACCATGCCGGGTATCGGGCCGTCGAATTCCCCGTGGTCGCATGCTATGATCACACCATTGCCTGAAGAAAAAATCCTTCCCAGTCTTATCTCGATGCCGTTCATGATACCTCCTTGCCATAAAGGCTTCTTTTGCAACGAAAGTAAATTAAAACAAATGGTATCATTTAACTTGATTTTGTCAAAATAATTTGACATATAATTTAAAGGCAGTAAGATAGAGTTTTTGTATAAAACAAAAAAATCTTAAGGAGGCAATTAATGGCCGGGGAGATAAGAATAGGAGTAATTGGCGTTGGAGGAAGAGGGCGTCTGGCTTGGTTTACCCACAAACCTGAAGATGGAGTATATGTGGTTGCGGGAGCGGATACTTACGATGAGAAGCTTGAGGCTTTCAAAGAGAGATTCGGAAGAAAAAATGTATTTGCAACGAAAGATTACAGAAAGCTCCTGGAGAAAAACGATATAGATGCCGTATTTGTCACTTCCCCGGATTTCATGCACGAGGAGCACGCTGTTGCGGCTCTCTCGGCAGGCAAGGACGTATACCTCGAAAAGCCCATGGCTATAAGTGTTGAAGGCTGTGACAGGATATTGAACGCCGCGTTTGAGAATAAAAGGAAATTGTACGTCGGACATAATATGAGACATATGAGCGTTATAAGGAAAATGAAGGAGCTGATTGACAAGGGCAGGATAGGGGAGGTAAAGGCGGCATGGTGCAGGCATTTCGTGAATTACGGCGGGGACGCCTTTTTCAAGGACTGGCATGCCGAAAGGAGTAAATCGACCAGCCTGCTTCTCCAGAAAGGTTCCCATGACATAGATGTTCTTCACTGGTTGTGCAAAGGTTTTACCCGGAGGGTAACGGCTGTAGGCGGGCTCACTTTATACGACAGGATAACAGACAGGCACACTCCTTCCGAAAGGGGTGATGCAAGCTGGTCTCCATATAACTGGCCCCCGCTTTCACAGAAGGGACTCAACCCGGTCATCGACGTGGAGGATGTAAGCATGATGCTCATGGTTCTTGACAACGGAGTTTTCGCCTCTTACCAGCAATGCCATTATACGCCTGACAGTGTGCGCAATTATACATTTATAGGGACCGAAGGCCGGATTGAGAATTTCGGGATTATCCCGGGAAGTACTATAATAAGACTTTGGAACAGGAGGTGCAATAAAAGTCAATTCGGGGATGAAGAGTATTTCGTGCCAAGGGCTTCCGGAGGACACGGAGGTTCTGATACGGGCATACTGGGGGAGTTCATCAATTATGTGAGGTCGGGGGCCAAAATCACGACTTCCGCAATAGCCGCCCGTTACAGCGTTGCCGCCGGCTACTATGCCGCACATTCCTTGCGAAATGGCAGCATGCCTTGTGATATACCACCTGTTCTGCCCGCGGAGATGCGGGATTACTTTGATAAGGACCTTTTATAGACCGCAGGGTAGCGGTAATACAATTTCGTGTTATAATCTTACTTTGCATTATATCTATTTTAATTCTTGCAACATATGACAATAAGGAGAGAAGAAAATGGCAAAGGTTGAGAAGAGGATTATCAATGTTAACGTGAAAAACATAAGGGAGTTTAACCTCCCTTACTGGGAAGTGGATTCGGGCAGGGAAGGTCCCTGTTTCCTGCTTACGGCGGCCCTGCACGGTTGCGAGGTGATCGGATGCGACGTGATGAGGAGGTTTCTGCCCGTGGCCGCGCGTGATCTTGTCAGGGGCAAGATACTCCTTCTGCCTTTCAGCAATCCGCCGGCTGTATGGAACCGGAGGCATAACCTTTATTCCTCGCCGAGCGAGCCGAAAGGTTTCGGCAAGGACAATATCAACGGTGCCTGGCCCGGGAAAGCCGACGGCCACGAGGTGGAGCAGATTGCCTTCATCATTAACGAAAAACTCGTAAAAGAGTCAACCCACAACATAGATATGCACTGCTGGAGCCGTTTCAACGTGGCATGCGCGGTCCCCGACGATGAAAGCAAACAGGTGGAATTTGCCATGGCAGCCGCCCTGCCGGCCGTTCACGTTATCAGCAGGGGTCCTGCAGCAAAGCGGGAATACTACACGCTGAGCGGTTATTTTAACGCCACGGACCGCCTTTCTTTTTCGATGGAGTTTTCAGGGCAATACATGCTCTCGGAGAGGGAGTCTGAACTTGGGGTCAGGATGCTGAGCAACTGTTCCAGGTACATAGGGATTTTCGATGGAGATCCCGAGGGGACGGATGAACCATCCATATTTTTCAATCATGAAACGCCGCGGGCAGAGGTGAAAGCTCCGGCAGGCGGCCTCTTCGTTGAGAACGGGCTCAAACCCGGAGACATTGTAGCCAGGGGAGATCTTCTCGGCATTCTTTTCATGGATGACAGCCTGGATACCCTGGAGATAAAGGCTCCGGAGCCAGGCATGCTTTACTCGTACGGATGCCACAGGAGAATGGCTGATGTCGACCTTGCGGCGCAACATCCTTATGCAGACAAGGATGGCCTTCTTGCAACGATTATTCCCACGGTCCGCAGGACATGAGAGACGATGGCTTTTTTGGTGAAAATATTAACGTTACGGAACAGGATAATAAAAAAAAGATAATGCATGAAAAAAGGGAGGCAAAATGGCAGAGGTTCAGAAGAAGGTTTTGGAAATAAAGGTAAAGAACATAAGGGAATTTAATCTTCCATACTGGGAGATTTCTTCGGGGAAAGAAGGCAACTGCCTTCTGACCACGGCGGCCCTGCATGGCTGCGAGGTGATTGGTTGCGAGGTGATGAGGAGGTTCTGTCCCATTGCAGCGGAAAAACTTGTGAAAGGCAAGATCCTTCTCCTGCCTTTCAGCAACCCTCCTGCTCTGTGGAACCGGAGACATAATGTTTACTCGACCGCGAATGAACCCAAAGGTCACGGGAAAGATAATATCCAGGGTTCATGGCCAGGCAATCCTGAAGGTCACGAGATGGAACAACTGGCATACATCATAAATGAAAACCTGGTTAAACGTGCGACTCATAATATAGACATGCATTGCTGGTCTCGTTTCACCGTTGCCACGGCGGTGCCTGACAATAACAAGGAACAGATTGAATTTGCAAGGGCATCCGCCCTGCCTGCCATAAAGGTAATCCCCAGGGCGCCCAGGCAGGGGCCTCCTCTCCACAACATATTCAATTCCACGGGAAGGCTGGCTTTTCCCATGGAGTTTTCAGGACAGTACATGCTTTCCGAGAAGGAAGTGAAGCTGGGCGTCAGGATGCTGGACAACTGTTCAAGGTATCTCGGCTTGTTTGATGGAGAACCGGAAGGGCTTGAGGATACGGTTATATTTGACGACGGGAGCAAGGAAATGGTAACCGTTTCAGCTTCGGAAAACGGACTTTTTGTCGAAAACGGACTGAGTGTCGGAGACAGGGTGATGAAAGGCGACCTTTTAGGCACCCTTTTCAGCGATTCCACGCTGGATGTCATAGAGATAAAGGCTC
>JAKPNC010000014.1 GCA_029548585.1 bacterium
CCGTGAGGCAGGCCTGCCTGTCGGGAGTCCACCTGCTGACGGTTCATGCCAACAGCGAGGTCATGAAGGGGGCCGCAGAGGCAAGGGGCGGGGGTCCGGCCAGGATCCTTGCCGTTACCCTTCTTACAAACCTCGGCGGCGGGGATGACGTCCAGGCGGGTTCATCCCGGGGCGCCAGGGAGATTGTCCTTGAAAAAGCCAGGCTGGCGGCTGAAGCAGGGTGCGACGGGGTAATCTCGTCGGGCATGGAGGCAGCAGCCATAAGGAAACAGGAGGGAAAAGATTTCCTTATAGTCACCCCCGGGATACGTCCCGGATCGGCTTCTTCCGACGGGCACCTGAGGCTTTCAACGCCTTTCGATTCTATCCGTTCGGGAGCAGATTACCTTGTAGTGGGAAGGCCCGTGAGGAACGCCTCCGATCCTGCCGCTGCCGCGTTGGCAATTATCCGTGAGATAGGCAATGCCCTTGACGCTCCTACATCAGGGAATCAAACATCCTGAAATATCCCGAATAGAACCTGATGACCGTGTATGCTATGTAAAGCGCCGCAAGCAGGTAAACCGCAACGGGCAGGAGGCGGGCTAACTGTTCCGCCGCCGCGTCGGCTTCCTCCTTGAGGTACGATGCAACCCTGTTCAGGCATTCGTCCATGGTTCCGCTCGCTTCCCCTGTCTTTAGCATATCGTATGGAGCTCCTGTCAGCCATTCACTGCCTGAAAACGTTTCCGAGAGGGAATGCCCTTTTTTGAGAAGCGAAACGGCGCGGGAAATATCCTTTTTTATCGAAATGTTACCCGTGGTTTCTCCCGCGAGCTCCACGGCCCTGACCACCCCGACTCCCGCGGAGTAGAGGGTTGAAAAGGATTTCAAAAAGCGTATTGTTTCCACCTTCTTAACGAGCCTGCCAAGCCATGGAATGCCAAGGAGCAGAAAATCCCTTTTTTCAGAGAGGCGGGGTGAAGAGTTGAGCCTTTTTGAAATGAAAACCAACCCGAAGATGCAAAGGTAGAGTGCCGAGAAGAACGGAATTATCCTTGCGAGGAAGGGAAGCAGCCCCCTGAGCACGAGGACCGGTATTGCCGGTATGATAACCGCAAGGTGGATAAGTATTGCAGGGTAGACGATCCCGCCGCCAACCTTTTTTTTAAAGCTTGTCGAGAACTCGAAGTATTCCGCGAGCCTGGCAAGGCTTTCCGGAAGGTTTCCTGAGGCTTCGCCTGCTTCCACTACCCCCTTTTCAAGGGGAGTGAAGAGGCTGTCGCTGGCCGCAGACATGGCTCCGGCAAGGCTTTGCCCGGAACCGATTCCTGCGCGCAACAGAGAAATGGCTTCCCCGGGAGTTCCCATCGTTCCTTCCTCAACGTGCAGAAGGGCTGAGGAGAGGGGGAAACCCGCAGAAAGCAGGGTCGAAAGCTGCCGGTAAAAGACCTTTTTATCAAAAGACCGTGTTGATCTTCCTGTTGACATTTCGGATGCCTTTTCCTCCGGGGACTACTCCATGAGCTGTCTAAGCACGTGGGCTTCCTGAAGGAACTCTTCCACGTCCATCTCCCTGATAAGGTTGACTCTCCTGCTTGCCCGTATCCTTGCGAACCGGCTGCCGCCGAAGAAGTCCCTTCCAAGGACTTTTTTTATGGCGGAACCCTGTTCGATCATTATCTTGCATGCAAGTTCGGAGAATGGCCCGTCATATTCAGGGCTTGGAAAGGAGGCGCTTTTCTGGGAGGCGAAGCATATCTCGAAAGCTCTTTTCATTATCGCCAGGGAGTTCATGGAAACCGGAACGTATATGTTGGCTTCGGAAGGATGGAACCTTTGCCACACGTTCCTGTACCCCCAGATCTTCAGGCCCTTTCCTACTGTACGGGAGTAACTCTCTATGGCGCTGGCAACTATCTGGAGAACCTTGTAATGCGTATCCGGGCCGGTGCCTTCGGGGTCAAATGCCACGGTTACCACATCCGGCTTCAGCCTGTGGAGCAGCGAAAGGAAAGGACGGACATCCCTCTTCCACTGCGGCCTGGATGAGAAGATGTCCCCTGTGTAAAATCCAAGCCTCAGGTGGTATATGTTATCGCAGCTGAAACCCAGGTGTGCCCACAAAAGTTCTTCTTCCCATTCCCTGAGCATCCCCTTGAGCATCTGGATTTCCCCTATATCCTTTTTGCCCGGGTAGGATCCCAGGAGCTGTCTTTTCAGGAAGTCGGCCTTTTTCATCACTTCTTTCTTCTGGATGGTTCCCGATATCTCGCATATGTTCCTGAACGTCCGGCGTGCTTCTCCTTCTCGCCTCATTTCCGGGCTGTTTGCCGCAACCCCGTCGAGGTACTGGTACACATCCCTGTTTTTTGCCACTATGTTGCCGGGATCGAAATAATCCTTCTCGTTAGCGAATATCTTTGTGAAGCCGGGGGTACTTATGAAGGCTTCAAGGTTTGAAAGCATGGAGAGGGTGTAAGAATTGGTAATGGAGGAAAACCCGCTGCTCAGGGTGGCGAAATAATGGAAGTTGGTCGGCTGCCTCACGAGGTGGAGTATGTAAGGAAGGTAGCCGAGCATTATATCGTCGTGATGCGGGGCGGTGTGGAGGAAAGAGGTGTTTTTTATCTCCTGGACGCCCCGGGCTATCCTTTCAGAGTAATTCAGTGTTATCTCCCCGACCAGCTTTTCAAGGTTGAAACCGGCTTCTTTCTCCAGCAGAACCGAACCGTTTATGTCATGTTTGAGATCGGAAAGGGAGACCATCTCTATCGGCTTGTTCAGCCTGGCGGTAATGTCGGTCACTATGCTTTCCTTCTCCCTGCAGGGAATCTTGCTGTATGCCTTGAGCCTTGCCTGTTTCCTGCCTGTCAGCATGCAGGCCGCTCCCGATGTCACGTAGAACCTCGATCCCCCGATTTTCTGCAGGCAGGTGGCAGGATATAGTATGGATGGATCGTCTTCCACGCTGTGCCTGATGACGTCAGCCTTGCCTTCGCCGGCGGCCATGATGATCGCTGTTGCCGACGGGTTGCGGGTTATCGTTGCCAGTCCCACGGTCAGAACCGCCTTGTTCCTCGACATCTCTATGCCGCCCATGTCTGTGGCCGAGGCCGCCGCGGTTTCATAGTTGATGTTCAGGATCCTTGTCGTGGAATTGTGGTCTGAGCCCCTTATGTTGAAGGCTATGTGTCCATCGGGCCCGATGCCCCCGAGAAAAAAGCCTATGCCTCCGAGTTCGGCTATCCTGTTTTCGTAATCCATGGCGAAGCTGTCCGCCTCGTAAATGGCCTTCTGCTGATGGCTTTCCGCTTCGTTTTTCGGGCTCCTGTGTCTCAGGGAGAGGTCCGCCTTGCATTCTGGAAAGATCTCCCCCAGGGTCATTCCTTCGGCGGTTCCCCTTGTCCACGTGTCCAGAAGAAGGCATTTCTTCCGGTCGAGCCCGAAGCCCTTTATATAGAATTTGCGGATGTAATGGCTGAAGCTGTTTTCCCTGGCCGGGTCAATGGGGTAAAACTCGTCTATCTGGACGAACCAGAAGGATTTCATGTCAGGCCTGGCTGTAGAAAGTCCCCACCTGTCAAGCTCCGCGGCTACCTTGCGGTTTTTCCATCCCGAGAGAAAGTGGCTTGTCCATTCTATGAAATACTGCGGGGTCTTCCCGGTGGGCAGGGATATGACTCCTCCGGGGTTCTTCTGGAGCCATTCTATGAACCTGAGCGCGGCAACCTTGCCCATTGCCGTAAAGTTCGGCACCTCAAGGGTTTTTACCTTTTCGTAAGGAAGGTAGAGCATCTTCCTGCCGTACTTCCTGACTCCTTCTTTTTCGACCTCGGAAGAAAGGTTGTAATTTCTCATAGCAAGACATTATAACATAACAAGGAAGACATGTGAAAAGGCCCCGATTTGACTCCATACTTCATAAGTTATATATTATCGCATGAAAAAGGAGGCGGAATGGACAGAGAGAAGAATATCCCCGAAATGAAGGAATTCGAGATTGGAAAATATGTTGTGGGAGTGGCAACCGGCATAGGGCCCAGGATCCTCAAGCTTGCTCGCAGGGAGACCCCCGGAGAGAATCTTTTCGGCATCCTGCCGGGCTTCGGCATGCAAACCGCAGACGGATTCTGGCGCATATACGGCGGACACAGGCTCTGGACCGCCCCTGAGGCCAGCCCGCGCTCTTACTCTCCCGACAGTTCTCCGGTCAGGATAGAGGCGGAGAAAGGCGCGATAAGTATTTATGGAAATACAGAAATACAGAATTCTGTAGAGAAAGAAATTGTGATCCGGGATAGATGCGGAAATGGCTTGGATGTTCTTCACGTGGTAAGGAATACAGGCAGGTGGACGATAGAGCTTGCCTGCTGGGCTCTGACCGTGATGAGGCCTGGAGGTTTTGCAATTCTTCCCGTAAGGAGGGCAATGGAAGGGCTCCTTCCCGACAGGAAAGTCATTCTTTGGCCTTACACTGATCTTTCCGACAAAAGGATCGTCTGGGAGAAGGATTACATCTTCCTCATCCAGGACGGCAAGGCCGCGGGCCCCTGCAAGATAGGCGTTTCGGCAAATCCTTCCTGGACGGCGTATTGGTCGGAAGGGATACTTTTCGTCAAGGGTTTTGAAGCTTCAGAGGGTCCGTACCCGGACCACGGAAGCAGTGTCGAGGCTTACACCAACTCTGAGATGCTCGAGCTTGAGACCCTCGGGCCCCTCACGAGGCTTGAACCCGGGGAAAAAGCCGTCCACAGGGAAACGTGGAGCATCCTGAAAGCTCCCGGCCTCTCTCCATCAGGAGAGGCAACCAGGTTCCTGGTGAATATGCCCCTGTGAGAATCATCGTGCCCGCGGGTGGGCTTTGCTGCAGAATTCCTTGAGCCTGTCCACAGTAAGGTGTGTGTAAACCTGGGTCGTAGTTATCTGCTCGTGGCCCAGGAGTTCCTGTACCGTTCGCAGGTCTGCGCCCCGCTCAAGAAGGTGGGTGGCAAAGGTGTGCCTGAATGTGTGAGGGGTTATGCTCCGGCCCAGCCCTGCCGCCAGGGCATACTTTTCTACCATCCTTTCCACGCTCCTGGCCGTCAGGGGCTTCCTGTGCTTGTTGAGAAAAAGGATTTCTTCCCTGGCGTACGGCCTCTTCTCCATGTATTCCATGAGGCAGGCCAGCGCCGGCCGGCCTATGGGGACGATCCTTTCCTTCCTTCCCTTGCCCGTCACCCTTATCATCTCCTCTATAATATTTATGTCTTTCCTCTCCAGGGAAGTGAGTTCTCCCACCCTTATGCCCGTCGAATAGAGCATTTCGAGTATAGCCCTGTCCCGCAAGGCCTGCCATTTTTTGCCCGAGGGACCGCTTAGTATCCGGGTCACCTCTTCGAGGGAGAGGAACCTGGGAAGCTTTTCGCCCTTCTTGGGAGTTGAGAGGATAAGGGCAGGGTTAGATCCGGTAATTTTCCTGACTGACAGGAACTTGAAGAAGGCCTTGATACTTGCGACCTTCCGGGCCACCGAGCTGTCCGCAAGCCCTTTTTCCCTGAGAACCGAAAGGAATTCGACCAGGATCCTGTAGTCCACCCTGTCCAGGGAGACCGTGCCTTTTGCTTTCAGGTGAGAAATGAAGAAAAAGAGGTCCCTGCGGTAAGCGTCCACGGTGTTGGGGGAATAGTTTCTCTGGTGCTCGAGGTAATCGAGGAAGAGCCTGAGGCTTTCTTTCATGTCATTTCGTCAGTCTATGACGCCCTTTGTAGATGGCAGGACCGAGCCTTCTATCCTCAAGGCTTCCCTGAGCGCCAGCCCGAGGGATTTGAAGATGGCCTCGTTGACGTGGTGAAGGTTTTCCCCGTAAACCAGGTTCACGTGGAGGGTTATCCCCGAGTGTGTCGCCAGCGCCCTGAGAAATTCCTTGGCATCTTCCGTGTCGAAGCTTCCTTCCCTCCCCTTCATAAAAGTCACGTTGAAGACAAGGAAGGGCCGCCCGGATATGTCGAGAGACGTGTTTACGAGGGTTTCATCCATGGGCATGGAGGCAAAGCCGAACCTCCTGATGCCTTTCTTGTCCCCCATGGCCTTCTTCAGGGCCTGTCCCAGGCAGATCCCGGCATCTTCCACCAGGTGGTGAGAATCCACGTGGAGGTCGCCCCTGGCCTTCAGCGTGACGTCAATCCCGGAGAACCTGGAGAAAAGATCGAGCATGTGGTCGAGGAATCCATCACCCGTGGAGATGGAAGAGGTCCCCTTGCCTTCAAGACTCAGGCCAATCTCAATCTCGGTCTCCTTCGTTTTTCTCTCAATGTCCGCTTTTCTTTCCATATCCATATTTTACCACAAGGCAGGGGGCGCCATCAAAATTGTGGTATAATTTTCTTGAAAAAAGGATATCCAATGGAAGAAGAAAAGATAATAAGGTTCATCAGGAATAAGATTCACATAAAGAATGCGGGCGTCCTCATGGGACCGGGGGACGATACGGCGGTCATCTCTTACGATTCCAGGCACTACCTTCTTCTGACCGCCGACTCGATAGTTGAAAACGTGCATTTCACCAGGGATAAGGCGACCTTTTTTCAGGTTGGCAGGAAGGCGATGGCCGTCAATCTTAGCGATATAGCCGCCATGGGAGGCATACCCCTTTACGCCCTCGTGTCGGTGGGACTGCCGGAAGGTTCGTTGAAGCTTGTCTCCGGGCTGATGAGAGGCATGGAAAAGATGGCCGGTACCTATGGGTTTGACATCGTGGGGGGGAACCTGAGCAGGGCCCCTTTCATCTTCATAGACGTGTCGATGGCCGGCAAGGTGGAGAAAAAATACCTTAAGCTGAGAAGCGGAGCGGGTGCGGGCGACGACATTTACGTGACCGGCGTCCTTGGCGGGACGATCCTCGGAAAGCATCTTGACCCAAAACCCAGGATAGAGGAAGGCAGGAAGATATTAAGGTCGGTGCCTGTGACGGCCATGATGGATATCTCCGACGGGCTTTCGTCAGACCTTGAAAGACTTGCGGTTGCCAGCGGCAGGGGGTTCAGGATTTTTCTCGACTCCATACCCGTTTCAGCCGCCGCAAGGAGGATGAGTTCCTGCAGGGAGGAAGCCGTTGGCCACGCCCTGAACGACGGGGAGGATTACGAGCTCCTTTTCACAGTGCCGGGGAAGTTCAGGGACAGGGTTCCCGAAAGGGTGGGAAGGATGCCTGTTACCAGGATAGGAGAAATTACCCGGGACAAGGTTTTTGAAGGGGTCTCCGGCAGCGGGACCTTCAGGATGAGACCTTCGGGATTTTCACATTTCTGACGTGCCGGTTTACCTGAGCGCTTCCTTGAGAAAGCGGCCAGTGTAGGATTTCCTGCAGGATGCTACCTGTTTCGGGGTTCCTTCCGCCACTATCTCGCCGCCCCTGTCTCCACCCTCCGGGCCAAGGTCTATAATGTGGTCTGCCGATTTGATGACCTCCATGTTGTGCTCGATAACAAGGACCGTTGAGCCTGCATCAACAAGGTTGTTGAGAACGTCAAGCAGCTTGGCGATATCCGCTGTATGCAAGCCTACCGTAGGTTCGTCGAGGATGTAGAGGGTGTGTTCGTTTCCCTTTCTCGAAAGTTCGGTGGCAAGTTTTACCCTTTGGGCCTCTCCCCCGGACAGGGTTGTCGCCGGCTGTCCCAGCTCGATATATCCCAGTCCCACATCGTTGAGAGTCTGTAGCTTGTTGCTGACCGCCTGTGAAGACTTGAAGAAAGCGAGGGCGTCCTCTATTTTCATCTCAAGGACTTCGGTTATATTCTTTCCCTTGTAGGTGATCTCCAGGGTTTCCCGGTTATACCTTTTTCCCTTGCAGACATCGCACGGTACGTAAACGTCGGGCAGAAAATGCATTTCGATCTTTTTTATCCCGTCTCCCATGCAGGCTTCGCACCTTCCTCCCTTCACGTTGAAACTGAACCTGCCCTGCTGGTATCCCCGTATGCGGGATTCCTCTGTATTTGCAAAGATCTGCCTTATGAAGGTGAAAGCGTTTGTATATGTCGCTGGATTTGACCTGGGGGTCCTGCCGATTGGAGACTGGTCTATGACCACCGTTTTCTTGATTTCTTCCACTCCCATGATGGCATCGTGCTCTCCCGGTTCTTCCCTCGACTTGTAAAGGATCTTCTTAAGGCCCTTGTAAAGGATATCTTCGACCAGGCTGCTCTTGCCTGATCCGGAGACCCCGGTAACGCATACCAGCATGCCCAGGGGGATCTCCACGCTTATGTTTTTCAGGTTGTTGTGCCTTGCCCCGAGGATGTGGATACGCCTGCCGTTTCCCTTCCTGTGTTTTGCAGGAACGGGTATCGACAGGCTGCGGGAAAGGTATCTGCCCGTGATGGATTCGGGATTTTTGAGAATTTCTTCCACGGTGCCCCTGGCCACGATCTGGCCGCCGTGTTTGCCAGCTCCCGGACCGAGGTCTACGATGTAATCCGCGCTCCTTACCGTTTCATCGTCGTGTTCAACAACGACGACCGTATTGCCGATGTCCCTGAGCTGTTTCAGCGTGCTTATAAGTTTAATATTGTCCCTCTGGTGGAGCCCTATGGTTGGTTCATCGAGGATATAAATGACGCCCACCAGGCCTGATCCTATCTGGGTGGCAAGCTTTATCCTCTCGGCCTCTCCCCCGGACAGAGTATGGGTCATCCTGTCGAGGGTAAGGTAATTGAGCCCGACTTCTTCCATGAAAGAGAGGCGGCTCAAGATCTCCTTGAGGATCTGGCTTGCAACGGTCTTATCCTTTTCTGCCAGCTTTATGTCCCGGAAAAACGACTTGGAGGCCTTTATGCTCATTGATGTTATCTCCATTATCGATTTTCCCGCAACCCTGACATTGAGGGATTCTTTTTTAAGCCTTCCTCCCCTGCATACCGGGCAGCTTACCTCTCTTATATACTTTAATATCTCATCCCTCCTGTGCTGGCTCTCGGTCTGGTGAAAGAGCCGTTCGAGGTTGGGAATTACGCCCTCAAACCCGGCTTCTTCGGAACCATTGAGAAGTATGTCGAGTTCTTCCCTGGTGAGGTCGCACGGCCTGCTGTCTATGGTCTTGTTCAGTTTCCTCAGTATATTTCTGAGAAGGCCCCTGTAATACATGAAAAGGCCCCTTCCCCCGGCTTCCTGCCACGGTTTGACAGCGCCGCTTCTAAATGTCACTTCCCTGTCGGGTATGACCAGGTCGGGGTCGACCTTCATAAGAAACCCCAGTCCTTTGCATTCGGGGCAGGCGCCGTAAGGGCTATTGAAGGAGAACATCCTGGGAGACAGTTCTTCAAACCCCCTTCCACAGGTTTTGCAGGAGTAATGCTCGTTGTAAAAGCTGTCTTTTCCCTTCGATTCGGTTATCATGAGCCCTTTTCCAACCTTAAGGGCCATCTCCACGCTTTCTGCTATCCTGCTTCTGTCCTCCTGGGAAGGATTGAACTTGTCTATGAGAACGTCTATCTCGTGGGTCTTGTACCTGCCCAGCTTGATATCTTCATCAAGCGCGTGGTACTTTCCGTCAATCCTGACCATAAGGAAACCGCTCTTCCTTATCTGGTCGAGGATCTTTTTGTACTCTCCCTTCCTTCCCCTGATAACCGGGGCAAGGATGTCCAGCATACCGCGGGAGTCTTTTTTTCCCGTTATCCTGTCTATGATTTCCGTGGAGGATTCTCTCGATATCAGCTTGTTGCACTCCGGACAGTATGGGATGCCTGTCCTGGCGAAGAGAAGTCTCAGGTAATCGTATATTTCCGTGGTGGTGGCAACCGTAGAACGGGGATTGGATGCCGCCTTCCTCTGTTCTATGGCTATTGCCGGAGGCAGTCCCGTGATATGGTCGACGTCCGGCTTTTTCATCTGCTCAAGGAACTGGCGCGCATAGGCTGACAGGCTTTCAATATACCTTCTCTGCCCCTCTGCATAGAGGGTGTCAAATGCAAGAGAGGATTTGCCCGAGCCGGAAAGTCCCGTTATAACAACCAGGCTGTTCCTCGGTATGTCAAGGTCTATGTTCTTAAGGTTATGTTCCTTGGCCCCTTTTATGCTTATATATTTAGGTTCCATAAGCGCCTATTATACCACCTATTCCGGATTTGTCCAGAAAAACATATGTTTCAGGCCCTGAGGTAATTTACAGGGGTTCTTCTCATGAGTGAAAAATGCGCAGGCAGGAATTCATTTGGGCCTTCAACACAGGCGAAGCCCGTTGACGAAGGCCCAGGGCAAGAGGGATGAGGAGTTAGTTGCTTTTTCGTATCACAATGCAGGGATGGATGACAGAACCAAATGTGAGCTGAATGAATTTGTCTTGCTCCTTCAGGATATTATTTTGCCTTCAACCACCAATCATGCCTCCGCTTAAACTGGTGTTTTTACGCCAGTCAATGGGATATGTCTCACTGTGGAATATCACGTCAGGCCGGGATGATGTCAGGGAGCAAAAGAAACCCTGTTGGCGAGCTTGACTCCCGTGATTATCGATACGGGAGGCGCATTGTTCATTGAGGGATCGGTGGAGGCTGCCCAGAGGGTTATCCTGACGAAAGTCGCATTCTCCGGATTGCAGGGGTTGTTTGACGCATCGAAATATTCGAACATGGATAGCCTTCCCGAGAGCTGGGCAAGCGGATCGGTGGTAAGGCTGCTGTTGAGGGCAATGTTTTTTTCCGGATCGAGCGACAGTGGGCCCGAAGCATCCCTGTGGGTTATTATCGTTGCCTGCCCGTCATCGTCTATCGCTGCATTCATCGTCCAGGCAATCCCGTTGTACGTTCCGGAACAATTAAGCTGACTGTCGGTCGAGCCTGCGTTTATGCGGGATGCGCCTGAGATGGCCCACCTGCCCTGTTCCCCGTAAGCAAGCTCGCTTATCATCTGGGATAGCACCTGCTGTATCTCGCTGTGTACCACGACCACTTTCCTGACCCTCGCCGCCTTCGTGTAGAGATAGGTCACCAGGCCGAAAGCAATGACAAGTATGGACATTGCCACCAGCAGTTCCACCACGGTAAAACCCATTTTTCTTTGAGCCATCTTTTCCTCTTCCTTATTGCAAGCCGTCTCTTGAAATCATTACCGAATTTTTGAGCAGTACGCTCCTGTCCTTTTTCTTCAGCACGTATATGTCAACCAGGTGGGACGTCGTCTTTTCCGTTTCATCCGATGTGCTGCCGTCGAGAAAGTTGCCGCCTGCGTCGTACCTGAAATCGTACCTCTTTACCATAAAACTGCCGGCTTCTCCCCCGGGGGTCCTGTCCTGCCCGTCATTTACGGGATCGACGCTTTCCGGAGGCATATAGTTCCCACCGCTTTCCGGCCTGTCTCCGTAATCTGACTGCCTGTCTGTGTAAACGGGAGGGAACTCTATGTTCTTTACTTCTTCCAGGGAGTACTGGGCCAGAGCGTTGGCAATCATCATTTCGTT
This sequence comes from bacterium, assembly GCA_029548585.1. GTDB lineage: Bacteria > Ratteibacteria > UBA8468 > B48-G9 > JAFGKM01 > JALNXB01. The sequence continues at coordinate 11,417 of JAKPNC010000014.1, forward strand.
TGCCTTTTCTATAACGTTGAGGTTGGCCGACAAAAGCAGGAGTATGGTTCCCAGTACCACCGCGATGAGAAATATGGATATGACCAGCTCAAGCAGCGTGAAGCCGCATGAGCCCGCACCCTTTTTTCTCTTTCTGGCCGGGGTATTCTTCATTTTGCCTACCATCTTATTTCCCAGCTGCCCGGTACGGGCAGGTATTTTCTCCTTCCGGAGCCAAAGTTATCATATACCGCAGGGTATTCAAGGTACGGATCAGGATCGTATATGATATGCCCGGCGTTGAGGGTTGCCTTCTCCCCTGCAACGAGTATGCCCGTTATATCATGGGTATGGTTATCCAGCCGTATATCCTTGTAGGAGTAAACACTCCCCCTTATGTTGGATATGGAGGTTAATCCTATGTTGACCTGGGAAGCCGCTCCCGAGTAGTTGACTATGCATGACTGCCCCGGGTTGTTGTAAGAAGGAAGGAAGTTGCCGTTCACGTTGATTATCCCGTTCTGGAATGAAAGGAAGGCGGCGGTTTTCTGGTTTGTACCCAGTGTCACGGCAGGCGTGGGGTTTATATCAAGGATCCTTGTTTCAGAGCTGAGATCGTCGGGCTTGCCGGTTGTTTTATACGTTATCATCAGCGCCGCTCCGTATGGGCTTGATGATGCGTCTATGATATTGCCTCCCGACAGGGCCAGGTCCCTGTTGGTCACCACGCTTCCCGAGACTATGTTGTTGCTCAGAGATACGGGCGCGTTTCTCACGACCAGGTCTCCCGTGACCGTTATCCCGGGCGAGATCGTCACTGTGTTGCCATCCCCGACATCCATTGCGCAGGCGCCGCTGTTTGACGTGGTTATGCTCCTTTGTATCGATATGTCGCCCCCTTCAACCTTAAGGTAGTGGCCTATGGAGACGGTGCCGCCGTTTGCGGGTATGCTCAAATTGGATGCCATTACCCTGACGTTTCCCTGGGCTGAAAAAGGCTCTGCGGCGCCGTTGGTGTTATTTCTTCCGAAAACGTAAAGTCCCGTTTCCCAGTAAACCCCGTCGTCAAGGGAGTTGACTTCCCCGGAGCCGGGGATATAGGCAGGATTCCTGTAAACGTAACCGGTCTCGCTGTAAACTTCGTCAAACGATCCGGGTTCTCCCGGCAGCTCAAAACCCGTTGTTGTTTTAAACCAGGGTATGGATATGCCGGTCTCTGTCCACGTGGCTTGAGATCCGGGCATTATTCCAGGCCTGGCCGTAAGGGTCGTGACGTTTCCTGTTACAGTTGCTGCTCCCAGCTCAACGTCTGCGGCATATATCGCCTTCTTGTTGAATGCTTCCGCCACCCCCTGGTATGCCCCCTTGAGTTCGGTTCCGGGGGTGTTGGCGCCCCGTATCTTCACGGATACGGTTGCCGATCTGCCCCTGTAGGTTCCCGTGGATGTGAGCGTGTCCCCGTTGTCTGTGCCCGTTGTTGAAATGCGCAGCACGCATTTTGCCTGTTCCATCCCGGTGGGATTAAACTCTTCTGTGGAATCAATCCACGTATCCGTTCCCGTGTATGCGGAACCCTGGAAATATTGATTGTTGTCGGGGTAATTTTGGGAGTCGTATCCCTTATGGTTGAGCCAGAAAAAGGCGTCCTGTAAACCGGCTTCGGCCACCTGGAGGGCAACGGTCTTATCCTTGAAGAAGTGGGCTCTCCTGATAGCGGTGGTTGAGGAGATGACAACCGCCAGGATAAGGGAAGAAAAGATAATGACCATAACCAGAACCATTATCAAGGCGACCCCGCTTTTCCCCTTAATGTCGTTCTTTTCCATTTTTCTTCCCCTTAAATATTATACCATATAACGGGAAACCTTTCAAGTTTTTGATGATGTGCCTTTGTCTCCGGGGCAAGGGCGCGCCCGGGAGGTCATACCCATGCTTTTTACGTGCAGACCCGTTTCCGTCTTTCCTGTCTGTGTAAATGTTGACATAAAGCCTTCTTTTAAGTAATGTATACTGTATGGAAACGCTCTTCAGGAAGGCCGGGAACTTTGCTGACGAATTCGGCATGTTGTGCCGGGGCGATTCCATTCTTGCTGCAGTCTCAGGGGGTCCCGACTCGGTATTCCTGCTTCATTTTCTTGCGCGCGCGGCAGGAGAAAGGGGCGCAAGGGTTTCTGTCTCATATATCCACCACCACATGAGGCGGGAAGCCGAGGAAGAGGCCGTTTTTGTGAAGGGGCTGGCCGAATCCTTCGGACTTGATTTCTACCGGGGGGACATAAGGGTTGAAGGAATAAGTGGCATAGAGGAGAAGGGGAGGATTTTGCGGTACAGGGAATTATGCCGTATCTCCGCGTCTGCAGGCTGCAAAAAGATAGCCACGGGCCATACCCTTGATGACCAGGCCGAGACGCTCCTTATGCACCTCGTCAGGGGTACGGGGCTTGCAGGCCTCAGGGGAATGCTTCCCGTCTCTCCCGTTCCGGGCAGCCCGTCTCTTCTCCTTGTCAGACCCCTTCTCGGCATAGACAAGCCTTCGATACTGGGTGCGCTTGTAAAGGCGGCCATCCCGCACAGGATGGACTCGTACAACCTTTCGCCCGATTTTTTCAGGAACAGGATAAGGAAAGAGGCAATTCCTCTCCTGGAGAGATACAACCCGTCTTTCAAGGAGAACCTTGGAAGGACCGCCCTTCTCCTCCAGTCTGATTTTGAATTCCTGCAAGGAGAGGCTCTCTGCCGGGGAGTTGACCCTCTTTCCGCGGCGCTGAACGGCATG
>JAKPNC010000025.1 GCA_029548585.1 bacterium
CCCGAACAAGTTCCCTGAAGGCATGAAAAAATTTGCAGACAGGGTTCGGCAGACGGGGATGAAACCCTCCATCTGGATAGCAAACATGATAGAGAGAAAAACGCGCCTTGCGAAAGAACATCCAGAATGGCTCTATGACAGGTTCCCCTCGGAAAAGGGTCCGCGCATCCTTGACATAAGTATCCCCGAAGTGAGAAGCTACATGGAAAAGGCCCTCGACAGGCTTATCACGGAATACGGATTTGAAGGAGTCAAGCACGACCTCTGGAGTTACTCGTTCGAGGACAGCCGGCCTCTTTTTTCGAGAAAGGAGAAAAGCGGTTACGAACTGAGGAACTGGTGGACGCAGGAGATGAGAAAGAGGCTTCCCCCGTGGGGCTACATGCAGACCGGCTGCGACATAGTGATGGGAAATCCCCTGCTGGGAGAGCTTTTCAACAATTACAGGTACGGGATAGATATCAACGAGGGGAACTGGGATAACGTTGAAACAAACATGCTCTGGGGAGCCGCATGTTTCGCGCTTCGTTGCGGAGACCTCTTCATACCCAACAGCGACGCCATAGGAATACTCGGGAAGCTGAAAGACCGGGAATACATGCTGTGGCTCAACTACTGCATCGTTTCAAGGTCTATACTTGAAACGGGAGGATGGCTCCATAAAAATTGCAGGCACCCGAGATACAGGCTTGTTAAAAAAGCTATGTGCTGCCTTAATAACGGGCAGGACGTATACTTCTGCGGATACGATTACAGGAAAACCCACAGCCATCCGGACAGATGGTATTTCGAAGGGGCCCACTTCTCTCTTCTAAGGGACAACCCGCACCTTCCTGCAAGGACGATCGCCTTTTTCAATACGGGAAATACCCCGAGGACATTCAGGATTGGCCTCAGGCATTTGAAACTGGAAAAAGGCGAATACACGGCAACGGATGTATGGACGCTGAAAACATGCCGCCTCGAAGATTACGATAACCTGGTACTGGAGCCGAAGGGCAGCATCCTCTTCTCGGTAAACCGGAAAGATAAAGGCATCCAGGTTCTTGATTCCGACACCAAAATAGACGCAGCCGTTGAGGAAAAAGGGAAACTTCGAATTGACATTGCGCACGGCGGCGATTTCTGCATTTCCGTTTCGCGCAAACCGTCAAGGGTTTCCTTTTCGGAAAAAGGCGCAATGATAAGAATTGTAAAGGGAGAGGGAAACTGGAGATTGGAAGGGAAGGCGCCTTCGGCCGGTTCTCTCTTCGTTTCTTATTAACGAAGGTTCGACCTTCCATGGGAGATGGGCAATGGATATAAAAGGCGGGTTTTGTCTCAAAGGCAGGAAAGCCATGGTGACAGGGAGCGGACAGGGGCTGGGCAAGGCTTTTGCTCTCGCCCTTGCCGGAGCGGGGGCAGACGTTTCCATAGTCGACATAAACATGGACAAAGCCCAGCTTACGGCTTCTGAAATCGTATTAACCGGAGCCAAAGCCGTCGCCATAAAAGCCGACATAAGCGATCCGGGGGAAAGCAGAAAGGCCGTGGAAGAAACGATCAGGAGTCTTGGCAGGCTCGATATTGCCGTCAATAATGCGGGAGTCTCTCCACCCATAAGTGACAGCGTCGACATAACCGCGGAAACCTGGGATAAGACCATGGGGGTTAACCTGCGCGGTCTTTTTTTCTGCGCCCAGGCCGAGGCAAAAGCAATGATGCCGAATAAGTATGGGAAAATAATAAATATAGCATCAATATGCGGCCACATAGTGTGGCCAAAATTCCAGGCGGTTTACAGCATATCTAAAGCGGGCGTTATACACCTGACCAGGTGCCTTGCCGTGGAATGGGCTCCTCATGGAATCCGTGTAAACAGCATAAGCCCCGGCGTCACAATGACCCCGGACCTGTTTCCCGACGTTCCACCTGTTTTTCTAAGGAAGGCGCCACTGGGGAAAACAGCGAATGTCCGGGATATTGCAGGCGCTGTATTATATCTCTCATCTCCGGAATCAGACTTCATGGTCGGACAGGATATGGTCCTGGACGGAGGGTACACCCTGCTGTGAGAAACTTTTTTACTCAAAATCCCATGGCCGGCCAGGAAAGCTCCTGCCGGCATGTGCCTGAAAAAGTAATGGATATCAGAATCTGTGTATGACAAACCCCGTGGGAACCTTGGGGTAGAAATAGGTGCTTTTCTGGGGCATCTTTTCCCCGTTCATTGATATCTTAAGGAAAGATTCCTTGCTTACAGGGTTTACAAAAAAGACGACCCCTTCGTTCCTCCTGGAATATTCGTCGAGGATGGCCTGTGCGGAAGCGTTGAAGATAACCTCCCTTTCGCCTGCTCCGAGAATCCTGTCTATTACAAGGTTCTTCAGGATGACATTGTCGAGAGAAAGCCATTCCTTCGAGTGGTCCCCGGGGCCGGCAGGGTCAAAAGGAATATCCCCCGGCTTAAGGGTTATGACATGGAAATCCCCTTTTTCATATACCCCGAAAGAGTGGCCTTGCCTGCCTGATTCCATCCTGGCCGACATGTCTTCCAATCCCCCGGATTTTTCAACATGGAAATACTTTTCGAAGACTTCCTTCTTCCCGGCAAAAGAGACGTTTCCCGCAATATACCTGTGGGTGGGCAGTATCATCAGGCCGGTAGACTCTATGTTCGCCAGGAAAACGAGGACCCGGCTGTTCTTATCGCCGGGATTATCCATGTAAAACCTGAATGCGGCCTGGTACCTGTGGTGGCCGTCTGCGATAAAAAGCTTGCCGGGGGAAAGAACGCCGGTTATCTCTTCTATGTCTCTGCGGCTGTCTATCCGTCCGAATTCCAGGCTGTCTCCCTTCATTTCGCCTTCCATCATTACCGGCGCTTTTTCCACAATCCGGCCGATGGCATCCTTTGCATCCTGGTAAAGCATGAAAACGGGAGAAAAATTGGCCAGGCATTTTTCTATGAGCCTGTACCTGTTTTCATGGTTTTTTTCAAAAACATTTTCGTGCGGAATGATGTTTCCCCTGCTGAAATCCTCTATCTGGAGAAGGCCGAAAATGCCTTTTCTCTCGTAGCTTTTGCCCATGTATGAAAAGGTATGCTTTAGAAAGTAAAATGCCGGAGAAGAATCTTCCACGAGAATACGGCCGCTTATCCATTTCAGGAAAACTCCATCAGCCTGAGAAGGATCGAGCTTCTGGGAAATGAGTCTTATGACGTTCCATTCCGAGGAGCCGAGCAAACCGGCTTCCTCCCTGTCGTCAATTATATCCCAGGGAGGAGCTATAACCCTGCTTATCCCCCCGGTAAGGGCGGTATTGTAAAGGTAACCCCTGAAAGGCTTTATGTTTACCATGAAAGAATTCCCCCTGCCTATTCCGGCGATTTTTCCGTGGGTGCGGCACCGGGCGCGACGGGTTTTTCCATGGAGAGAAAGACCTGTATTTTGGATTTTTTCTTAGTCTCCTCGTACCACTTTCTGTATGCCTCTTCGCCCTTCTGCCACATGAGATTTTTTCTCACGGATTCCCTGTCGGAACCGGCCATCTGGTTTTTCTTCATGTATTCATCAACCTCGGCGTCCGTCACGCTTATACCTGCCTCAGAAGCCACCAGTTCCCTCAGTTTGCTTATGGTTATATTTTTCCTTATGCCGTCTTCGATTTTCCTCATCTCCTCGGCGGGATAATTGGAGACTATTTCCTTGTACCTGGCCTGGCTGAAGTTCCCCTTTTCATCCTTAAAGACCG